>WFXF01000086.1 GCA_015490755.1 Gammaproteobacteria bacterium | reverse complement strand
GATGATAGTATGGGGTTTCCCATGTGAAAGTAGGTCACTGCCAGACTCTTATACCAGGCCCCTGACGGGTGGTTTTCAAGTACGGAGTTCTTTACAGATCCCCATAACCTTGTTTATTACCCTTCAGGGGCTTTTTTTATCTATTGCTTATGTTGCAGACGCTCTCTTTTTGATCTGCTTTGATGGTTCGTGCAGACTTTCTAAAGCAATTTTGCGACCCCCTTTTTAAATATAGATATTTTTATCTTGATATAATTGTTCTGTGAGAATATTCTTTTATCTTTAAAAGATACGTTAAGTCATGCAATAGATGAAAATAATTATTCTCGGTGCGGGTCAAGTCGGTTCTTCTGTTGCTGAAAACCTGGTCAGTGAGGACAATGATATAACCGTTGTTGATACTGATGCGTCTCGTTTGCAGGCGATGCTTGATCGCCTGGATTTAAGAACGGTTCTAGGGCATGCATCGCATCCAGAGGTACTTCAGAGAGCTGGTTGTGAAGATGCAGATATGATTTTGGCAGTAACTTCCAGCGATGAAACTAATATGGTCGCATGCCAGGTTGCTTATACACTATTTCATACACCGACCAAAATTGCACGAGTTCGAAGCAGTGCCTACCTTCAATATAAAGAAATTTTCACTCAAGAAGCAATTCCCGTTGATGTTCTGATATCACCAGAACAGGTGATTACAAACTATGTTTGCGGTCTTATAGAAAATCCTGGAGCTTTACAGGTTCTGGATTTTGCTGATGGTAAAATTCAGTTAGTTGCGGTGAGAGCGTTCCACGGCGGGCCATTAGTTGGGCATGAACTAAGTGAGTTAAAAAAGCATATGCCATCTGTAGAAACCCGTGTTGCGGCAATATATCGCAGAGGAGCACCGATTGCACCTGAAGGTGATACGATTATCGAAGTGGATGATGTAGTTTTTTTCGTAGCAGCTCGTGAAAATATACGCGTTGTGATGCGAGAGCTGCGACGAGAAGATAAGCAGGTTAAGAGTGTTATGTTAGCCGGTGGTGGGAATATTGGGCTTCGCCTGGCAAAATTACTAGAAGAGCGGTATCAGGTAAAGCTTGTTGATCATAAATTGGGAAATTGTAATAGAATTGCTGAATCACTTGATAAAACCATTGTTTTACACGGTGATGTGGCAGATGAAAAGCTGTTGCTTGAAGAAAATATAGAAAATATTGATGTGTTTTGTGCTGTAACGAATGATGATGAAGCAAATATTCTTTCAGCATTGTTAGCCAAGCGTATGGGGGCACGCAAGGTAATGGCACTTATTAACCGAAGTGCTTATGTTGATTTGGTTGAAAGCAGTGATATTGATATCGCTATATCACCACACCAGGCAATGATTGGTAGTTTATTGGCCCATGTACGGAAGGGCGATGTCGTTATGGTGCACTCTTTACGCAAAGGAGCGGCTGAGGCGATTGAGGCTGTGGCGCATGGTGATGCTAATTCATCAAAAGTAGTTGGACGATCAATTGAAGATATTAATCTGCCCAGAGGTGTTACTATTGGCGCTATTGTTCGTGACGAAAAGGTTGTTATTGCTCATCATGATACCGTAATCGAATCCGAGGATCATGTGATCCTGTTTTTGGTAGATAAAAAATTGGTATCAATTATAGAGCAGCTCTTTCAGGTTGGTGTGACATTTATCTAAGTTAATGCAATATCAGGCAATTTTACGTATTCTTGGTTTGTTGTTAATGCTTTCCAGCATAACGATGTTGCCTCCATCAGTTGTTTCATTATGGTATCAAGATGGTGCAGCGGCTCCATTTTTTTTAGGTTTTTCTCTTTCTTTAATTGCTGGTTGTTTGATTTGGTTGCCTGTTAGATCATATCAACGCGAATTGAGAGTAAGAGATGGTTTCGTCGTTGTAATTATGTTCTGGGTTGTTTTGGGTCTGTCTGGTTCTTTACCTTTAATGCTATCTGAAACGCCCGATATGTCTTTTACTGATGCTGTATTTGAATCAGTATCCGGCCTGACGACGACAGGTGCGACAGTTATTATTGGTTTGGATGCATTGCCAAAATCAATTTTATATTACCGTCAACAGTTGCAATGGCTGGGTGGTATGGGAATTATTGTTCTAGCTGTTGCTGTATTACCTATGTTAGGTGTAGGGGGAATGCAGTTGTATCGAGCTGAAACTCCCGGCCCTATGAAGGATGACAAATTAACTCCAAGAATCGCTGAGACAGCCAAGGCACTATGGTATATCTATTTAGGCCTCACTGTTGCGTGTGCAGTCGCATATTGGCTTGCAGGAATGAGTCTGTTTGATGCCATAGGGCATAGCTTTTCTACTGTAGCAATCGGCGGATTTTCCACGCATGATATGAGTATTGGATATTTCCAAAGTACTCAAATTGAAATTGTAGCAACTATTTTTATGATTTTGGCGGGAATTAACTTTGCGCTGCACTTTGTAGCTTGGCGTTCATTACGGCTGAGTCATTACTTCACTGATCCAGAAGTAAGAACCTACCTTATTTTTTTATTGCTATTCTCTTCAATTGTAGTTGCTTTCCTATATCGTGAAGATTTTTTTGCCACATTGGATAGCACATTAGTGCATGGTATTTTTCAAACAGTTTCCATTGCAACAACGACAGGTTTCGGTACGGCTAATTATCCATCCTGGCCAATATTTATTACTTTCTTACTATTGATGGCGAGTTTTATCGGTGGGTGCGCTGGTTCTGCTGGCGGTGGTATGAAGGTCATTCGTATTTTATTGTTAATGATGCAGGGCGCACGTGAGATTAAGAGGTTAGTCCATCCTAATGCTCTATTTATTGTAAAGGTGGGGGGGAAAGTTTTACCAAACAGGGTTATCGAGGCTGTTTGGGGCTTCTTCTCTCTTTATATTGCCTGTTTTTGCATAATTTCACTGTTGCTGGTTTTTAATGGTCTGGATTTTGTAACAGCGCTATCTGCAGTGGCTGCATGTATGAATAATCTTGGTCCTGGCCTTGGGGAGGTAGGGGCAAATTACAATACAATTGACGCAACCAGTAAATGGCTTTTATGTTTTGCAATGTTACTGGGGCGTTTAGAAATATTTACACTGCTGGTTCTGTTAACACCGATATTTTGGCGGGGTTAATCATAAATATTTCTTTCTCCAGCAGGACGGCTGCGGAAACGTTTATAAGACCACTGGTACTGCTGTGGAAGTTTGCGTACACACTTTTCAATATCAGAATTTAAGTATGTGGCTGCTGTTTGTGGGTTTTTGTCTGAGACTTTTGGGTTTGCTGGTATAAAGTGCAAATGAAAGCCCTTTCCTTTTGGCATACGTTCAGTGTAACAAAAAATAACAGGTGTGTGATTTTTTCTGGCAAGGCGAGAGAGTAGAAGCATCGTATTGGTTGGAGTTTTGAAGAAAGGTGCAAAGGTGCCGCCATTTTTACCTGGATCCTGATCCGGTAAAATTCCGATTAGCTCATTATTTGCTAGTGCTTTATATAGACTTCTAACTCCTTGAGTATTTGTAGGGACAAGTTTTGCTCCATTTTTTTCACGAGCAGTGCGTATCAGTTGGTCGAGTTTTTTCAGGCGAGGGGGGCGATATAGTATGGTCATTGGAAAAATTTCAGAGCAGTATAGTCCAATTAATTCCCAAGCTCCTAAATGCGGTGCAGCAATGATAGTTCCCCGACTCTCTGACATCGCGTTTTTCAGGTATTCCTGGCCACTCACCTTGGTAATAAGATTTAAAGTATCTGCTTTAGGGCGAAGCCAGATGTAACCCGTTTCAGTAATACTTTTACCCATTTCAATCAAACTTTCTTTTACTAATTTTTGTTGCTGAGATGTCGAAAGTTCAGGGAGGCATTGCTGGATATTTGTTTGGGTTATTTGATAGTTTCTATTGGGAAAAATTATCAGGATATAGCCAATAACGGTACCAATTACATGTGTGATAGGCAGTGGTAATAAAGAAAGTAATCTGAGGGTCGCTTTTATAATGGTTGCACGCATCAGAGCCATTTACCCAATATTGTTATACTTTTTATTAAACAAAAATCTCATTCGGTGGGCTTTTCTTGTTTTTTTTTAATGCGCGAAAGGTTTATCAGTATTTTTTCTGTGCGTTCAATGTTATTCAGCGCTTCTTGGTTTCTGGAGTCTAGTTTGAGTGTTTTTTTCCAAGATTCTAGCGCTTTTTCATAATTGCCAGCCGTATAAAGTTGGCGACCACTGCTGAGAAGCAGTTGTACTTTTTCCTCTATCTCTTCAGCAAGGCGTAGTTTTTTTATTTTTATTTCCCGGTTGTTGGGGTTAAGTTTTGCCGCTTGATTGATAAATTGATAGGCTAATTGAAGCTTGTTGTTTTTATAAGCTTGTTTGTAGGAGGTGATTAATTTTTCTGATCTTGTTTGTGGAGAGTTAACCTTTTTCTTTTGTGTTGATTCTGTCGTTTTTTGAACCTTGGCTTCTTTTGATGCTTCTTTGTTCTGCTTGGTCTCTTTTAGTTGTTCAGCTAAATTCAGCAGGTATTCTGCGTTGCGCGCTTGATTTTCAGCTATAGCTTGGTTTCCGTAGTTAGTGAGCTGTTTTGAAATCAGCTTTACTTCACTTTTTATGGCTCTGTTTTTATATTGTGCTTTTTTACCTCTTATTTCAGCCTTTGCCAGTGCTTCGTACAAATGTTGGTTTTTATCAAGCCAAAGGCCGCGTGATATAGTAAGTTTTTGTATTAATTTTTCAATATATTCACTATTTTTTTGATACATTTTTTTCAAGCTATTCTGTATGGCTTCGCTATGCGGGAGTCGCTTTAAAGCTTCATTATATACATCCTCTGCTTTACGCCATTCATTTTTTTCAATAAGTTTTTGTGCAAGCATTAGATGGCGACGCTCAAAATCCTGGGCATCTTCAAAGCTCATTGGTGTGGACGGTGTGATGAAAGTTTGTGCTTTCTGTTTTAGCGTGGTGCAGCCAGGCAATTGTGTAATTAATAAAAATACACAGACAGCAAAACAGTATTGCTTGGATTTATACATTGTTTATAACTATATGAGCAGCTAAACCTTCTATTGAGTTTATATATCATACGATATCTAGGACTCGATGTGTAACCACTGGTTTCTCTTTGCCAGGTAATGTTATTGTTTTGTAAGGTGTGGAGATGATATGCCCTTGAAGCTGTGCTGAGTCCAAGAGGTTTGCAGGGATCAAAATTTCACCGGGAGCCGCTACAGAACATAATTTTGAAGCAGTGTTGACAGTATCGCCAATGACTGTGTAATCCATACGATCAACAGACCCCATGTTTCCAGCGAGCATTTCTCCACTATTAATACCAATACTGAATTGAACAGGGGTCTGCTCTTGTTCTTTACGATTTTGGTTGAGCGCCTCAAAAAAATGCTGGATTAATACTGCACAAGCAACGGCATGAAAGCAGTGTTGTTCATCATTATCAGGAACACCGAATACCAGCATGGCACAGTCTCCCATAAATTTGTCCACATGGCCTGAATATGCGTGTGCAGCCTTGGTGATGTAGCTAAAGTACTCATTGAGCAACTCGTTAACTTCTTCGGGTTGCATTTGCTCTGACATACGAGTGAAACCAACAATGTCAGCGAAAATAACACTGGCATGAACCTTCTGCCCCCCCAGCTTTGCCGATTCGATTTCATCCAAAACTTCTTTGGCTATTTTTGGTGAAATATAGCGTGACAAGGTGTTTTCAGCCTTCTCTTTTTTTGCCAGGTCTTCTGACATGGCATTCATAGCCTGCATTAATGTGCCAAGTTCATCGCGCCTTTTTTCTGTAAATCTGAAATTGTAATTTCCCTCTGATATGGATTTACTGGCATCGGTTAATTTTGCAATGGGTCTTGCAAGTCGCTTGCCAAGCAATATAGAAATAATGATGCTAAATAAAACAAGTAAAATGGTTGCACCGATTACAGTACTCAATGTTTTTCGTTGGGCACTACTCATAAATGAGCGATCAAAAGTGACTAATGTATAGCCGATGGTAACGTTGCGGGTCACTATTGGAGTGAAGAATGATACGAGTTCGGTTGGGGTTGTGCCTTCTTCCACTGAGCCACGCCAGTTAAGTTTGGTGCCACTGCTGTTGGTGACTAAAACAATTTCATCAGGAGTTGCTCCTGAGCGTATTTCTGGCTTGCCTTCATCAGAGTAAATGGCGACACCCAAAATAGATGGGTGATTAACCAAATGGTTAGCTGTTGTTGCCAGGCTAAGTTTGTCATTGGCCAATAAGGGCTCCTGGATATTTTTGGCCAGTTGTTCTGTTATCGTAGTGCCAAAATGGTGCATTTGCTGTTCAAGCAAGCGATTTTGATCTTGAACAATAAACATGCCTAGCAACACCATACCGATGGTAATAACAAGTGTAAAAACAAGTGCAAGTTTATACGCAATTGGGATGCGAGCACTTGACTGCTTATTGGTTGTGTTTGAGCTAATTGATGTGCTGTTTAAGTGGAGGGTGCTCACTATTTTTCTCAAGCAAATAATTTATAAAATATATGTGCCAGCTCGGGAAATACAGCACCGGCTAGAGTTTGTGCAATATTAGCACGCTTTCATTTAAGAGTTATAACGAACAATTACGAAAAAGCTTGATTTTACAGAAGAACCGCACAGGCTTTATTTTTGTCCAGAGTGCGGTTCAAATTATAAGTGTAATTTAGCCTTTACGAACTTTTATCAAAGGTGCATTATCATCGGAAATGACGGATAAAATTTCATGACCATCGCTCTCTAAACTTCCGGAAACCTGTATTGCAGATTCACCTGAGTCGAGAGAAAAAACAATAATATCACCGCTTTGGAAATCTTTTAGAGCATTGCGGGCTTTAATGTAGTGAAGTGGGCAACCAAAATTTGAAAGGTCAATTTTAGAAGTCGTTACTCCGTTTTTTGATTGAGCAGGTAATGATGCACGTAAGTCCAGCTGTTGATCCTGTTTTTGGCAGGCTTCAGCAGCGCGTGTTGTCCAGTTATCTAGCTCATTGTTGATAGAATCAAAGAGTTCTTGATTAAACTCTTTCTGGAGCTTGGCAAGTGTCATTACGATCTTTTCAAGTTCAGTGCCAAATGCAGAATTTTCATGGTTTGAGGCTTTGAGTCTTTTGGCTGTTGCCAGGGCGTTGCTATTGTCTTCACTTTTTTCTCCAGCCATAAACAGAAGAGACTCCCCAATTAAGCGGCTCAGTTCTTCCGCACACTCAATGGATTCTGTATATTTTCGCTGTAGTAAAAAGGCATTTCGATAGTTTCTTTCGTGTGCAGCTTCTGCAAAGTTGGCAGAAACAATCTCTTGAGCCGCTCCAGCACATTCGCCCCCCCCAAAGTTGGTGAGTTTGAATGAATCTTCATCGCCATAGTCTTTAGCCAGACTGGCGACATCTTCAGGTGCAACTTCACTGAGATCGCTAACGAGCTCTTTAAAATAATCAGCTCCTTTTTTATGTGCCCAGCCAAAGAAACTTTCATTATTGGCTGCACTTTCTTCGTAAGCACTTTCAATGCGTTCAATCGCCGTTTTGACTCGCAGTGTAGGAACAGCCGGGCCTTTCAGTGCAATGGTGCCGTTGGCTGTGCCATTGCCGGCGATATGCAGCATATAGTGAGGGATTAATTTTCCATGACGGCGTTTGCCTTCGCCATGAGCACCAATATCAGCAATATGATGTTGTGCGCAGCTATTGTGGCAGCCGCTGATTCTGATGCGCAGATCAGATTGACCTCCACTGATCTGTTTGGCAACCAGTTTGGATGAGGTAATGCCGAGTCGGCATGTGGTTGTGCCTGGGCAAGAGACAATGTCATCGCCTGCTTCAGGTATGCCAAGCTCAAGTGCTTTAAGTGCGTCTAAAATAGTATTTACACGCTCGTCAGGTACATTGACCAGCATCAGGTTTTGACCGATGGTTGTACGTAAATCGGTGAGTTTTTCAGCTCTCATGAGTTTGGTAATGCCACGCATTTGGCTGACCTTGAAATCTCCGGTATTTAATCGGATCGGAATCACACTTAGCCCAGATTGCTTTTGCGGGAAAACTCGGCGAGGTGCGCCTCCTTCAAAGGATTCACACTCTTTACCTGATTGCCATTGGCTTTTTGGGTATGGTTGATCGGAAAAGGCGGTTTGGGTTCGTTTAAACTCTTCTTTGTATTTTGCTACAAACTCTGCTTCACCAAACTTATCGACTAAAAATTTGATGCGTGAGCGAGAGCGCTTGGTTCGGTCAGAGTAATGGCTATGTAGCGCGATGACGGCTTCAAAACAAGGGAGAAGGTCTCTCTCTTCAATAAATTCTTCAATGGTAATAGCTTGGTGAGGTTTTATGCCTAAACCGCCAGCTGCAACAATTTTGAAACCAAATTTACCATTTTTTTGAATCGCAATCGCACCGATATCGTGCATCATTCCGAGAGCACAATCGGTTTCACAAGCCGAAAAACTGAATTTCATTTTTCGAGGTAAATGCTGTGTGAGCGGGTGCCGTAAAAAGCGTTCGGTGACGGCATCAAAAAATGGTGTGATATCAGTGTGGGCTCGTGGGCATTCACCAGCCAGCGCGCATGCGGTAATATTACGAATTGTATTGCCGCATGCTTCACGAGAGGTCATTCCACTTTCGCCTAAACGGCGCATGACTGCGGGAGTGTCTTTGAGTGGTACGTAATGAATTTGAATATCCTGGCGAGTGGTCACACAGCAATAATCATCACTGGAGTATTGCTCGGTGACATCAGCCAGAGCTTCTAACTGCTCAACAGTTAATTTGCCACCGGGGATTTTTGTGCGCACCATGTGAACGCCATCCTGACGTTGGCCATACATTCCATGCTGCAGACGTAGCGCCATAAATCGATCAGGGTCAATTTCGTTGTTCATGAAGGCCTTGACAGCCTCTTCATATCGATCAATCTCTTCTTTATTGACGAGGATTTCTGCTTTAATCATTTATTATCAACTCCTGCGCACGGGAATAAACTATCTTAGTTCAGTATGAGAACCGAGGGATTATAAACTAACTGCTGTATGTTCAACAGAGTGAGCGTTGCATTGTGGCTGCGTCACACGGATTGCTGTGACTCATCATAACTTTTGAAAGTGATCAGTCGTTAAGTTTTCTCAGAAGCCCCTTCTTCTTCAAGCTCGTAAGGTTCAGCAAAATCACAGGATTTTTGTGGACACACTTTTTCGGTACCTCGCCTTTTAGTCGTTTTGATGGTTAATACTGGCCATTCGCACTTTGGACAAGGCTCTGCAACAGGTGTGTTCCAGACAGCATATTTGCAATCGGGGTAACGGGAGCAGGAATAAAATATTTTGCCGTAGCGTGACTTTCGCTTGAGCAGTGTACTCTGTTTACATTCGGGGCACTGAACGCCTGTATCAGTGGGTGCTTCTAATGGCTCCATATGTTTGCACTTGGGGTAGGTGCTACAGCCGATAAATTTACCATAACGTCCTGTACGAATAATTAAAGGTTCTTCACACTGAGGGCAGCAGCGGCCTTCAATAACTTCGGGTTCTTCAGACTCCTGCTCTTCACTATTCATGTTGCGTGTATAGTCACATTCAGGGTAGCCGCTACAGCCAATAAAGCGACCGCGTCGCCCAAGACGGATTGAGAGGGGTTTTTTACATTTTGGGCACTCTTCATCAAGGGCTTCTTGTGTGACATCTTTGCGGTCAACATTTTGATCAATGTCATCAACCTTGGACTTGAAGGGATCCCAGAATGAGGTCATTAATGGAATCCACTCTTTTTCGCCGCGAGATACGGCATCCAGCTCATCTTCCAGCTGGGCAGTAAAGCCATAATCGACATATTTACTGAAATAGTTGGTTAAAAACTTGCTGACAACACGTCCGACATCTGTCGGCTGGAAGCGTTTTTTTTCTAATGTGACATATTCCCGCGCTTGTAGCGTAGAGATTATGGTTGCATAGGTAGAGGGACGACCCAGATCGTTCTCTTCCAATGCTTTGATTAAGCTGGCTTCACTAAAGCGCGGTGGTGGTTCAGTAAAGTGCTGCTCGGGACGGATTTCGAGTAATTCGAGTTTATCTCCAACTGCCATTGTCGGCAGCATTTTTTCATCACTTTCCGCAGTGCTGTCATCCACACCTTCCAGGTAAACAGCCATAAAACCCGGATTTGCAATCGTTGAGCCTGTGGTGCGAAAAATACTGTTTTCACCAGCAGCCAAATTAACACCTACAGTATTAATTGTTGCATGAATCATTTGACAGGCAACGGCACGTTTCCAGATCAGATTATAAAGTTTGAATTGATCATTTGTCAGACTCTGCTTTATTTCCTCCGGAATATGATCAACGGCTGTCGGACGAATCGCTTCATGCGCTTCTTGCGCATTTTTTGATTTGGTTTTGTAAACATTCGGTTTTGCAGGCAGGTTATCTTTGCCGTAGCGCCGGCTGATCAAGTCACGTATTTCTGTTAAAGCATCTTGTGCGAGTGTGACCGAATCAGTACGCATATAGGTGATTAAACCGACGGAACCGTTGCCAACATCAATGCCTTCATAAAGTTGTTGTGCGATACGCATCGTGCGTTGTGCGGTATAGCCTAATTTACGCGCTGCTTCTTGTTGTAGTGTTGAGGTAATAAAGGGCGCTGCCGGACGACGTTTGCGCTGTTTCTTTTCAACTTCGGTGACAACCAGATTGCCATTGGCTGCTTTTAACAGTGTTGATTGAATCTCATGAGCCTGTTTATCATTAGTCACGCTGAACTGTGTAATTTTTTCCCCTTGATAGCGGGTTAGTTTACCAATGATCGGTTGTTTGCCACTGTTTGCATCGGCCTCAATGCTCCAGTATTCACGTGGTTTGAAAGCTTCAATTTCCTCTTCTCTTTCGACAATCATGCGAAGTGCCGGGCTTTGCACCCGGCCTGCGGAAAGACCTCTGCGAATTTTTTTCCAGAGCAGTGGTGAAAGATTGAAACCTACAAGGTAGTCCAGCGCACGCCTTGCTTGTTGTGCATTGACAAGATCCATAGAAAGTTCGCGGGGATTATCAATCGCTTCTTGAACGGCGCGCTTGGTTATCTCATTGAAAGCAATTCGGTATACTTTTTTTTCTTTGATTAATTTTTTTTCTTTCAAGTCTTCCAGAATGTGCCATGAAATGGCTTCGCCTTCACGATCCGGGTCCGTTGCGAGGTAGAGCGCATCTGCTGCTTTAACCGCTTTTCTGATTGTTTCAAGGTGTTTGGCATTTTTTTCAATCGCTTGATACTTCATGGCAAAGTTATTGTCAGGATCAACCGCTCCTTCTTTAGGCAGCAGATCTCTGACATGGCCATAAGAGGCCAAAATCTGGAAATCTTTACCCAGATATTTTTTTATAGTTTTAGTTTTAGTTGCTGATTCAACAATAACAAGATTTTTGCTCATAAGGGTCTTATGTTTTAAATATGAAATAAATTGGGGTAGTTACTTTTTTAATGTAACGTATTGATGGCTTGGTTGTAGACCAGATCTTCCAGCATATCAAGCGCTTCATCTTCAGCTGAATGGTTAAACAGTACCAGTAGTGTGATCCATTTGAGTTGTTCCAAATCCAGCTCGCCCTCAAATGCCATAACACGTTCAATTACCAGTTCTCTTGAGTACGAGTTCAAAACATTGACCTGTTCAAGAAAACACAAAAAACCACGAGCATCAACATCCAGCCTTTTGATTTCATGGCTATTGTAAATTCGGATTGAATGGTCAGAGGCTGCTGGGTGCTTAACATCATCTTCACCTGACAGCGCAAGGTCTTCCAGCCAGACAAAAGCTTTTTTTATGTCTGATCTTGGAAAGCCAACGCTATTCAATTCCTGTTTGACCACTTCCTGGTCAAAGCCGAGCTCCATCTCACCATCCGCGTAGTTTTCAAATAAATAAACCAGTATATCGAATACGTTTTCGTTCATGACTTTACCGCTGCACTGCTTGTTCGAGTCTATCTAACTGTTACGGATGTATGTTCCACCGGGTGCTGTTGATACGTGCCCGTCCAGTTCTAGAAATAGTAGCATGGATGAAACCTCTTCTGCCGTCAATCCGCTATGTTCGATTAATTGATCAATATGTATGGGTTCAAAGCCGACACTATTCAATAGCTGGCTCTGCTTTTGGTCAAGTTTTGGTGATTCTAGCCGAACAGCTGGAGATGTTTTTATGGGTTGTTTAACAGTTACGGCTTCAAGTTCTTCAGTAATATCGTGTGCGGTTTCAACGAGTTTTGCACCTTGGCGAATCAGGTCGTGACAGCCTCGTGCCAGTGGATTATGAATTGATCCAGGAATGGCAAATACTTCCCTGTTTTGCTCCAATGCAAGGCGTGCAGTAATTAAAGAGCCGCTGTTGCGTGCAGCTTCAATGACCAAAGTTCCCACGCTAAGCCCGCTGATAATTCTATTGCGACGGGGAAAGTATTGAGGTTTCGGAGGAGTGCCAATAGGCATTTCTGAAATGATCAAGCCTTTCTCTACAATTTCATGAGCCAGTTTTCGGTGACGAGCTGGATACACACGGTCGAGTCCAGTCGCTGTGACTGCGATTGTTGTGCCCCCGTTTTGTAGTGCACCTTTGTGAGCAGAGCCATCAATACCCAAGGCAAGTCCACTAGTAATGATAACTCCCATGCGTGACAGGCTGGCAGCAAATTGCCATGCGTTTTCCTGGCCTGGGGGGGTAGGGTTACGACTGCCTACGATTGCAATTTGTGTGTCGTGAAGCAAACCTGGATTACCTTTTAGATACAGGATGGCAGGTGGATCTGCAATCTCTTTGAGCTGTGCTGGATAGTTTGCATCATGCAAAGTAATAATTGAATGGAAAGGCTCCTTTTCTTGCCATGCCAAGTCTGATTCAACGGCTGCCCAATCGGGGTTTTTTAAAAAATCCCGAGTTGTTTTTTTGAGCTTCAGATCTTCAATTTGATCAAAAACAGCTTTGGCTGAACCGCAATGATCGAGCAGTTTTTTGCAGGTGATCGAGCCAATGCCGGGAGCATGGTGAAGTGCAATCCAATATGCCAGCTCTGTCATGGTGTTCTAACAGCATCATAGAGTTTTATTTCTCGCTTGGCATCCATTACCAAGGCATAACTGACATGTTGGAATGTGCGAAAAACCATAACAGTCCCTGCAACTTCATCAGGTAAAGTGACCGTTGTCCCCGGTTTTTTTGCGTAAGGGTCACGAATAGTTCGACCCTTTTGATGAGCAGTGAGTACATGGCCGACCTCGATTCCATCTTGAAAGCCTTGATTGATCACAATGGTTTGATAGCGCCCGATTTTAGTAATGCCATCAAGAACCGAAATAATCATGCCTTCAATGTTTTGATCAGGTGCATGAGGGATAAAGTTTTGATCAATGGGTTGGTCGTGAGGTGGTAGTAAACGGTCTCCTACTAAAATTTCACGATAAGAGTGGGTGACGTAGAGTTTGGCGGGGTCCCCCGTTTGTGCGATACGTGCATCACCGACCTGAATAGCCTCAAAACCCAGAATATCACCTCTCTTTGCTCCGGGGTTTTGGTAGGCTTTTCCTATATGATAAATATCAAAGTGTGAGGTATCAAAGTCTTGGATGTTACGTGCGTAGATTGAAAGTTCGGCTCCACTCATTAAGCGCCCATCATCACCTGCCACAATGTAGCCGGACTGATCCAGTTCCTGTTGGCTGATGACACGCGGGCGAGTTAAAAAGTGCTGTATTTGCTCAAGTGATATTGTCGGTATCGGGCTTCCAAGGTCTGTTGCACGTATTTGTGGAGAGAGTTTTAGGGCCCTCTGTCCACGATCCAGCTGCAAGGTCGGTTTGCCATCAATATAAACAAGCCTGATAATGTCACCTGGATAGATTAGATGGGGGTTTTCAATTTCAGGATTGATGTGCCAGACATCAGGCCATAACCAAGGGTCACGTAAGAAATGTGCCGAGATATCCCATAGTGTGTCACCCTTGACGACTATATGGCGATCAGGGTGGTTTTCACGCAGAGTTAAGGTATCCGCGAATAGAGTTGCACTAAATAATAGTAGCAAGGCGGCAGCAATACTTTTTAACATAATCAATCCTTTTCTATGATTTATATTGAACTGATACGACGCGTTTAGGCCGAGTGTATACAATAAATAGCGGCCGTCCAATATAAATTGAGTGAGCCGATCAAGCTAATTAACGGTATAATCAACCAATTTTGTTACATAAATTGAACGATGCAATGACAGTTTCCGCAATATTACACTATCCAGACGCTACTTTACTGAAACATTCCAAGCCGGTTAAGAGTATTAACGATGATATTCAGGCATTGATTGATACTATGTTTGAAACAATGTATCAAGCGCCTGGAATCGGTTTGGCTGCTCCTCAAATTGGCACTTTATTACGTGTAGTAGTGATTGATATTTCTGAAAACAAGGATGCTCCATTATGTTTGATTAACCCTGAAATTACCCACCTGGAGGGCGAAGCTGACTATGAAGAAGGGTGTTTGTCTGTGCCCGGTATTTATGAAACGGTGACTCGGGCTGAACGTGTGAGTGTGATTGCGCAGGATCGATCAGGGCAGTCTGTCAAGCTGGAAGCCGATGGTTTGTTGGCTATTTGTATTCAGCATGAAATTGATCATTTGAATGGTAAGTTATTTGTTGATTATCTATCTGCAATGAAACGACAGCGTATACGCAAAAAACTACTGAAACAGAGTCGGCAAACAATGTAATATTGCCATTAAATATAGGCATATAAATTATCATGACGGACTCATTAAAAATTATTTTTGCTGGAACGCCTGACTTTGCAGCGGTTGCTTTGCAGTCATTGCTGGATTCCCGGCATACATTATGTGCTGTTTTAACGATGCCTGATCGCCCTGCTGGCCGTGGCCGAAAGTTAAAATCCAGTCCAGTTAAGGTGTTGGCAAAAGCACATGGTATTCCGGTATATCAACCTGTTTCATTGAAATCTCAAGAAGAGCAAGAGGCTTTGAATGCACTTGAGCCAGATGTGATGGTTGTTGCTGCATATGGATTGATTTTGCCACCAGATGTATTGGCAATTCCACGTTATGGTTGCATTAATATTCATGCTTCATTGTTGCCACGTTGGCGGGGTGCGGCTCCGATTCATCGTGCAATTTTAGCCGGTGATGATGTGAGTGGAATTACTATTATGCAGATGGATGAAGGTTTGGATACGGGGGATATGCTGCTCAGTGCTGAGTGTCCGATTCATGCTGATGATACAAGTGCAACTTTACATGATCGGCTAGCTAATCTGGGAGGTTCGGCTCTTTTGAATGTGCTTGATCAAATTTGTGAAGGCACTGTGGAACCAACAGTACAAAATAATAGCTTGGCAACTTATGCTGCAAAGCTGAAAAAAGAAGAGTCTGATATTGATTGGCAAAAGCCTGCAGATGTTTTGGCACGTACTGTCCGGGCATTCAACCCTTGGCCCGTGACACGAGTGACGCTTGCGGGTGTGACGTATCGAATCTGGATGGCAATCCCACTGGAAGAGCATTTTGATGAAACACCTGGAACAATTGTTGGTGCGGGGCGTGAGGGGATTGATGTGGCAACAGGGCAAGGGGTGTTACGGTTATTACAAATTCAAAGACCCGGTGGGTGCTCACAATCTGTAGCTGATTTTATGAATGCACATGGTGCATTGATGGAGCGTGGAGCAGTTTTTCAATAGATACTGGCGATTTGATTCTGTGAGTGCACGATTAACAGCAACAAAAATACTGAGTGAGGTTTTAGGTCAGCGACGCTCACTTTCTGCTGTGTTGCCAGCGGCTCTGCTTTCGATGAAAAAATCCGGGGATCGGCCACTCGTTTCAGAATTTTGCTATGGCGTTTTACGGTGGCATCTACGTTTGAGCGCTATTTCTCAGCACTTTATGCATAAACCACTGAAAAAAAAGGATATCGATATTCAGTGTCTGTTATTGCTGGGACTCTATCAACTAATCTATATGAGAGTGCCGAAGCATGCGGCGGTGGCTGAAACTGTTGCTGTTACAAACGCACTGAACAAGCCTTGGGCAAAGGGGTTGGTTAATGCTGTTTTGAGGAGTTATCAACGCAATAGCGATGTATTAACCAAACTGGATCAGGATGATGTGGTATCGACAGCTCATCCAGCCTGGCTATTAGGCAAAATAAAAAAAAATTGGCCTGATGAGTGGCAATATATTGTTAATGCTAATAATAATCCTGCCCCGATCATACTACGTGTCAATATTGCCAAAATTGAGCAACAAGATTATCTGAAGCTTTTAGAGGCGAATGATATTGGTGCCGAGTCGCTACCCTATGCGCCACAAGCGATAAAACTAGCCAAACTGCAAGATGTAACTGCGTTGCCTGGTTTTGATCAAGGCTGGTTTTCAGTGCAGGATAGTGCCGCACAATTGGCAGCGCCATTACTGGATGTGCAGCCGGGAATGCGTGTGCTGGATGCTTGTGCTGCACCGGGTGGGAAATCTTGTCATATATTGGAATGTGAGCCTGGGGTGGAGCTAGTTTCGCTGGATCATGATGAGGATCGTACAAGACGAATACATGAGAATTTACTACGGCTAGGGCTTAATGCACAAGTATTGGTGGGTGACGCAGCGCAACCAGAGTCATGGTGGGATGGTCAGCAGTTTGATCGCATTTTACTGGATGCACCCTGTTCAGCAACGGGAGTGATTCGTCGTCACCCTGATATTAAATATTTACGCCAGGCTGATGATATTACAGGTTTGGTGGGTGTTCAAGGTGAACTATTACAGGCATTGTGGTCATTACTTAAGCCAGGAGGGCAGTTGCTATATGCAACATGCTCAGTATTAACTCAGGAAAATTCAGGGCAAATATTAAAATTTATCAAAGAGCAAAAGGGTGCTTGCGAAGTGCCGATTCAGGCTCAGTGGGGAAGGCATGTTGTAGCGGGTCGTCAAATTATGACAGGTGAGAGTGGCATGGATGGTTTTTATTATGCTTGTTTGAAGAAGCAGAAATTTAATGAAGATATATAAAAAGAATCTAAATTTTCTGTGGTTTTTTATTTCCGTAATATTTGTTGGTGTAGCTGAGGCTAAAAGTTTTTTTATAGAGCATGCAGAGACGGGGTTGATTGGAGATACTTACTACCTTGATGCAACGGTGAATTACCAGCTTTCAGATCAAGCTCAGGAAGCTTTGCTCAAGGGGGTTGAGCTTACTTTTGAGTTGAAAATTGAAGTGATTAGAAAAAAGGGGTTGTTATGGCTGTTTAATAAAAAGGTCAGCCAATCAGTGCAGCGCTATACTCTAAAGTACCAACCGCTTACACAACAATATAAAGTGCTTCATATTAATAGCGGAAAATCACGAAATTTACCAAGTTTAAGTACAGCGACCTGGATATTAGGCATTGTGGCGGATTTGCCTTTACTGAAACAGGAAGAAGTTAATCCTAAAGCGCAATATGTAGTACGTTTAAAAGCACTGTTTGATATTGAATCATTACCCGTACCGATTCGGCTGTTGGCATATTTTGCGCCGGGCTGGTATATGTCCAGCGACTGGTATGTATGGCCTCTAGAACCTTAAAGCGCTATACGCAGGGCATTCGTCCAATTATTTTGCTTAGTGTGGTGCTGTTGGCATCACTCGTTTTAATGAGCGAGGCTATTCAAAATTCTGAGCAGTTTAGTCTGCTTTATTCATGGTTGTTGGTGTTTAATGTATTTGCATTGCTTGTACTGCTTGCATTGATTGCTATTAACCTCTTTCGTTTAGTGAGGCAGTATCGACTTCAGGCACCAGGGTCACGTTTAACAGCGCGCCTTGTTGTTATCTTTGTCTCCCTGGCCATGCTTCCCGTGATGATCGTATTCTATTTTTCCTTGAATTTTTTGAATCGCGGGATTGATAGCTGGTTTGATGTGCATACTGAAACAGCATTGGCTGATGCGCTTGAACTCACACGAGCAACGCTGAATGATCGCAAGCGAGATGCAAGTCGGCGTTCTGAGCGAATTGTAAAAGTACTTTCAGGGATTTCAGATCGCCGATTACCTTTAAAGATCAATGGTATTCGTCATAATAATGATGCTTTTGAACTGACAGTCCTGGGTTCAAATGGAAGAATTATTGCTTCAACAAGCCAGGCAGTAGAGACTATTTTTCCTGATTTGCCGAGTGACATCGTATTGGCTCAGGTGCGAACAGGTGAACCCTATATTGGAATTGATTCAATTGAACAAAAAGGGTTGTTTATTCGCGTTGTAGTGGCGATGGCTAATCCAGAATCAATTGCAGATGTTCGTATTTTACAAGCACTTTATGAGGTTGAAGCACAGACCAGTGAGTTGGTGTCTGATGTTCAGCTTGCCTATGATGAATATCGAAAACGGAGTTATTTACGTAAACCACTTAAAATTATCTTTACGTTCACTTTATCTTTAGTCTTGCTGTTGAGTTTGTTAACGGCGGTATTGGCGGCTTTTCTTCTGGCTCAGCGCCTGGTGGCACCGATTCGTGTATTGGCCATTGGTACACGTGCTGTTGCTTCTGGTAATTACAGCAAGCATCTACCGTTAGCATCTAATGATGAATTGGGTTTTTTGGTGAAATCATTTAATGATATGACACAAAAAATTGCACTGACTCAAGATGAGGTTCAGCGTAGCCAGATTCATGCTGAGAGGCAGCGCATCTATTTGGAGACTGTATTGGGTCGTTTATCATCCGGTGTGTTGACTTTTGATACAGAGCATACACTGCGTATGGCAAATAGTGCGGCAAATCAGATTTTGGGGGTTGACCTGGTGGAGCGTCTGGGGGAATCATTAACGATGTTAGGGAAGGATTTTCCTCACTTAACTCAGTTGGTCGAATCTATTTTACCTCATTTGCACAAAGTTGATGAAGCATGGCGTGAAGAGGTCACAATTTTTGGTCCGGCAGGGAGGCAAGCGTTAATGTGCCGTGGCAGCGCATTGCCTGCAATAGGAGAGGATGTTGTAGATAGTGGCTTTGTAGTGGTGTTTGATGATATGACAAGTCAGATTCAATCTCAGCGTGATGCTGCTTGGGGGGAGGTGGCGCGTCGTCTGGCTCATGAGATTAAAAATCCACTCACACCGATTCGCCTCTCAGCTGAACGATTACGCCACAAATACCTCGCAACAATGGATGCTGGTGATGCGGAGGTGCTAGATCGTTCTACACGAACGATTGTTGAGCAAGTGGAGTCGATGCAGGAGATGGTGACCGTTTTTTCTGAATATGCCAAGCCACCAAAACTTATGATTCAACCAATCGATATTAATAATCTGGTGAATAGTGTTCTGGAGCTATATTCAGGCTATAAAATTGAGGTTAAAGCAGAGTTGGCTCCGGGCTTGCCATTTATCAACGCAGATGCAGGGCGATTGCGGCAGGTGCTGCATAATTTGATAAAAAATGCCATGCAGTCGATGGGTGGGAACGATGAAGGTATTGTTGTTGTCACTACACGTCTTCGGAATGAGCTGGATCGGGGGGCGGTGGAAATTTGTGTGGTAGATGATGGGGCGGGTATTTCTGACGAAATTATTGAGCAAGTTTTTGAGCCTGGTGTGACAACCAAGGGACGTGGTAGTGGTTTGGGGCTAGCTATTGTTAAAAAGATTATAGAAGAGCATGGTGGCGTGATTTATGCGAAAAACCGGCCGGAAGGTGGAGCATCATTTGTTATTCATCTACCTGTGGAAAATAAAAAAGTACCTAAAAGAGGGTAAGTTACATGAGCGCACTTCATATATTGGTTGTCGATGATGAGCCTGATATTCGTGATCTTGTTAAAGAAATTTTAGAAGATGAAGGGTATGAAGTGAGTGTTGCGAAAGATGCTGAAGCCGCACGCAAGCAGCGACGCTCTCGTCGCCCCGATTTAATCTTACTCGATATCTGGATGCCGGGAACAGATGGTATTTCACTGTTGAAAGAGTGGGGTGATGCGGAAGATACAGGTGTGCCCGTCGTTATGATGTCAGGTCATGGTTCAGTTGAGACCGCAGTTGAAGCAACACGTTTAGGCGCTTATGACTTTCTTGAGAAACCACTTTCTTTGGCTAAATTGTTGGTCACAGTTAAGCGTGGGCTTGAGTTGGCCCGGTTACATCGAGAAAATGAAGGGTTGCGTCAGCATGTCAGCGAGCTTGTGGAGCCTCTGGGAAAGAGTGAGTTAATGCAAACCGTTCGTGCTCAAGCTGAACGTATTGCAGAGCATGATGCATGGGTTCTGGTGCGTGGTGAGCCAGGGGTAGGACGAAAATTATTTGCTCGCTATATTCACCATTGTAGCTCCAGGCGTGATTCTGCTTTTGTTGAGGCAGGGGTTGCTGGTCTGGATCGAAGAGGAGCAGCAGAAACATTGTTTGGTTATGACCGGGATGGGCAAACCCGTTTTGGTTTGCTGGAGCAGGCTAATGGGGGAACGCTTCTTCTGGATGAGATCGGAGAGATGGATCCTGCGATTCAAGCCAAATTATTAACAACACTTGAAACAGGAGCATTTCAGCGTGTGGGTGGTGAAGCTCCTGTGGAGCTGAATATACGCATTATTGCCACGACGCATCGAAACTTGGAGCGGGATGTGCAGGAAGGGCGGTTTCGTGAAGATCTGTATTATCGATTGAATGTTGTTCCTTTAAGTGTGCCGTCATTACGGGAGCGTTGTGAAGATGTGCCCGAACTACTTGAGTATTACGCAGATTTTTTTGTGAAAAAGGAGGGGTTACCTTATAGGCGCTTTTCGGTTGCAGGGCAAAATAGTTTACGTAGTTACCATTGGCCGGGTAATGTTCGTGAACTTAAAAATCTTGTGCAGCGTTTGTTGATTTTAGGTACGAGCCCTGAAATAGGGCAAGAAGAAGTAATGATGGCGTTAGGAGGCCAGCCTTGCCCAGCTGTTCGTGAAGTATTGACAGGCTTTGATTTGCCATTGCGTGAAGCGCGAGAGTTATATGAAAAAGCTTATCTGGAGCACCAGTTACGTGTGGCCGATGGTAGTGTTGGTAAAGTAGCAAAAGCAGCGGGTGTCGAGCGTACTCATCTCTATCGTAAATTACGCTCATTAGGAATTGATGCAAAACAATCCAGCTTTAAAAACTCAAATTGAAGTTCAGTTTGAGTGATTGATGACGGTAGCTGCCCAGTGAGCTGCTTTGAAAGCCGATAGGCCCATTGCCTATATCCAAAATATAGCCTGTGGGTAGATTTGCATCGTTTCTACCCAAAGTATAAGTTGCACTAAGTTTCATGTGGTTGTTGATTCGGTAGTTGAGTGTTGTTGCCAGTGCATTGTAGATGCTTTTTCGTCTGTATTTCCGTTTTGAAAAACTGTCAGGATTGCTGTAAAGAGAAAAGGATAACGTATAGTTGATGCGACCACTCCAGCGTGAAGTGAATGCTTTGCTTAATGACGTATTCAGGGTGTGTTTTTGATATGCATTATCATCACCTTCCGGATTTTTATTTTGGTTGATCGTTAAAGTATAGTTCGGTGAGAATAGCCAGGAACTAAAAAGCCGGGTGCTGTAAGAGGCGGTGGCTGTATAACGATCCGCACTGAGTGCGCGGCTTGAGAATGATTCGTAGTTATTGTGTGACAGTGAAAGTGATAGTAGTTGTGTGGTTGCGGCCTTTTTAAGTGCATTTGATGCAGTAAGCGGCGGTAAGGTTTCCAGTCTGATGCGGGCGGTTGCAGTGATATTTTGTGTCTGGCTGGTTTTTGTCTCATCCAGCATGTTGGACTGATCCGTATTGGCATAGCTGATACTCAGGTTGTTTCGGTGATTTCCCCATGTAAATATGGTTTTATTTGTGCTATTGAAAAAATCAGCTCCTGTATCAATATATGAAGTGAGAGATGGGTTGAAAATGAGTGCTAATTTCAGATTTTTATATATTTTATAATTATACGTTAGGCTGAATGAAAGGTCGGAACGAATATCAATAATAGGTTTGGCTCTAAAGTCAAAGAAAGGTCGCTCACTGCTAAGAAATGGATTGTCATCAACGAGTAGTGCTTGATTTAGATTGTAGGAAAAACCATTGATTTGTTTATTTAGGGAGCGGAGTTTTTGTGATGCACTTTTTGCTATGGCGCTGTTGCTTAAGTTATTTGCAAGTTGGCCATAAATACGTGCTGCACTGAATTCATCCCATTGCTGGTGGTATATCGCGGCCATATTTAATTTTACTTTGCCATGGTCTGGATTGATATCCAATACTTTTTGATACTCTTTTAACGCCTCATCCAGATAGTTGTATTGTCCGTAAATAGCTGCCAGATAATAGTGTGCTTCAGCATTGTCGGGATAAGTTGCAATAATATCGAGTAGTGATCTTGCTGCCTTGTCGTAGTCATTCGATGCAATCCATGATTTTACACCAATCATTTTGAGTTGCTGCTCTATTTTGTCATTATCAAAGAGTTCATTTAGGTTTAATTCCATAACTTTACGATAGGATTTGCTGGCTTTTTCATACTGCTGAAGTTGGGTATAAACATCTGCAAGTGCATAGTGCGCTTTGATATTGTTCGGTTGAAATTCGACCGTTTTTTCCAAATGCCCGACAGCTTTTCTCAGATTGTTTCTGCTGAGGTATATGAGTCCGATAGTATATTGTGTCCGGCTATTATCAGGATCAATCGCAATGGCTTTTTCAAAATACTTTAAGGCTTGAATAGGGTTGTTTTCTTGAAGTAGCTTGTTACCGTAAGCAATATAAATTTTGGGTAATGCCATACGGGTTCGTAATGTGACTGCTTCATTGTTGTTAAGATTTAAAGCTGTTTCAAGGTGCTCGATCGCACCTCTGAAGTTGCCTTGTGCTACGAGTAATGTGCCAAGGTTTGCGTGTGTGAGAGCATATTCAGGATTGATTTTCAATGCTGTTTTGTATGCTGCTTCAGCTTTTTTGTACTCTTTTTGTTTTTGATAAATTGTACCCACTGTGAGGAGGGCTGTAATATTGTTTTTATCTGCGGTAAGTATGGGTTGAATGGCTTTTAATGCAAGGTCATATTTTCCTTCGTCCTTGAGTTGTTCTGCAAGTTGGAGGCCTAATATGATGCTATCCATTTTTTCAGGTTGAATGGCATCGCCATGTTTAAGCAATAATACCTGTTTCATGTGTTTGCGAGAGTTTTCCATATCCCCTTTTTGTGCATAAAGCGTTGCTAATTTTTGATGCGCTTTAAACTTCCATCGAATAGCATCAGTCGGATCATCCATAAGCTCTGCAACCTGAGTGGCAACCATGTCCAGTTTTTTGAACTCATCAATTGCGGCATTGGTGTTACCCAGCCCCTCATAGAGAGTGGCCAGGGAGTTACGTAAAGTCAGGTTTTCAGGAGCGAGAGCAATACTTTTTTTGATGTATTGGAAGCCTTCTTTGTAGGCTTCTTTGCTTATATATATCTGTCCGATACGGTAATAAGCTTCCACATAATCAGGTTTGAGAAACAGAGCTTCCTTGAAGCGCAACAGGGCATTGTCGTAGTCACCTTTGGCAAGTGCTATATTGCCTTTCTTTAGGAGAGTCGGAGCAGTGCTTGCTTCTGGCAGGTTGGCTATATCTTCTGATTCAGCAATAGTCTCTTTTTGAAAAAGAAAAAAGCTCAGCAAAATAGAGAGAAGTGCAATTATGGTGAGCTTGTTATCACGCAGCATCATATGAAGGTTAGGGTTTATTGCCAGATTTTATCGTTCTGTTTGGTGCTGTGTTGGAATGAAAAAGTTCCACATGGCAAACTTAATGGATTATTCCCATAAAAATTTAAAGACCTTGTATGTAATCGTTCTTGAATATGGTTGTTCAAAATATAATCCAGCTTAACCCAGCCAGTATAAACCGGTTTATATGATACGCATATAAGTAGGGTTCAATTTAGTTTGGTTTGAATAAACAGGGTGCGACTGCATCTGATGTTTTAAACCTAAAAATACTTGACGTTATACCTGTTGTGTGGGTAGGATGTTACCCGAGGGCTGTTATAAATATTTTTTAGCAGCTTTAACGAAAATAATAATAGCCGTAGTTTTATGGGAGGGTTTTATAATGAAAAGACGCGTGCTTACAATCGCCGCAGCTGTCGCTCCGATGTTGAGTGGAGTAGTTTACGCAGCTGCTGACGCACCAGTACCATTCGATGGCTGGTATGTCGAAGATGGGCAAATCGTTGATACCTTGGGTGGTATAGATTTGATTCGTGATGATGGTTTTTTGCAATCACAATATACTGTTGACGGCCAGTCCTATATCCGTCAAGTTATTGTCGATAGAATGGATCCACGTGAGTTTGGTGCTCCAACTAATGGAATACCTGGTTCACTTGGTTTCTCGGATGAGTCGATTATTAAAGTAGATTATTCACAAAATATTTCATCACCGCAGCAGACTGATGGTGTTATGTTGAAATCACAAATTCGTGATTATTTCACTTCAGCTGATGGGGGCGGGCCAGTTCTCGATCGTCCGTATGGTACAGGTAGTGCGACGGATGCTGCTTACCGTTTTGATTTGATTGCAGTGATCAATACTGGTTGGGCAACAGAGAATAATGACGTAGAGGTTGATATTGGTAATACTTACTATATCGGTAGTGGATCTACAGGTACTGGTAAAGATATGATGATCACAGGTCAATCATTTAACTTTGGCTTTTGGTTGAATACTGAGTTTGATATCAATAATGTTAAAACTGGTGGCGCACTTTTGATGACTCAAGGGGTGGCTCTGGATAAGAACGGTCTGGAAACAGGTTCTGGTGATAATACATTGTTTGTATTTGAAGAGCTTGAAGGTTCCAATACTACTGCTGCAGGTGGTGCTGCTGGTATTACTGGGTTGTTTTCTGACATTCTGTTCTATTCGCCAGAAGTTAACTGGGAAGCGGGTGATCGGGTTCAGGCCTTCGGTATTGGTCAGGATATGCAGCTTGGTTTAGGTGGTGCGGGTGATTTTGGTCATGTGCAAGTCACTAACTACGGTACTGATGGTGTTGTGAAAGAGATTGGTTTCGCAAGTACCGGTGGCGGTCAACGTCAAGCTGACGTTCGTAAGCAGGGTGGTTTGGATTCATGGGCAACTAACGTAGATTTTGCTGCGGCTTTCCCTCGTCCAATTGAACTATTTACGGATGACCTGGATGGTATCGCCGAGCGTGGCGAGCCTGATGGTGACGGATGGGCTCCAAATATTCCACCTATTGGCTCAGCTGGTTTGTCTGGTCTATTACAGCCACATCCACATGGTTACTCTGAAGATCTTCCTCCAGCAGGAGATATTAATGATACTGTAACAGGTGGGACTCTAGGTGTTCCTGGATACTCAGCACCAGGTACTCCTGCTCCATAAGAGGAGCAATATAAAAAGCATTTATTGTTCTTTATAGTTGGTTAAAGAGAAAGGAAGTGATTCCTTTCTCTTTTTTATATAAGAATTTTAGTTGCTGTTTGAAAATCAAACTTTATTTTCGATTAAAGCGTATGCTGAATGGTTGTGAATGGATTCAAAATTCTCTGATTCGACGGTATACGAAAGAATACGTGAATCCTGATTCAGGCGTGCCGCGACATCACGCACCATATCTTCAACAAACTTGGGGTTGTCATAAGCTTTTTCAGTGACATACTTCTCATCAGGTCTCTTGAGCAGGCCAAAAATTTCACAGGAAGCTTCCTGTTCAATTAAATCAATCAGATCTTCAATCCATACGAAATTTTTTGTGCGTACTTTAACTGTTACGTGTGATCTCTGATTGTGAGCACCATAGTCAGATATTTTTTTCGAGCATGGACATAAGCTGGTAACAGGAACAACCACTTTGATATCAACAAAGCTCTCTCCGTGAGTAATTTCACCATAAAGAGTGACATCATAGTCCAGCATACTTTTTACGTGGCTGATTGGTGCAACTTTACTAATAAAGTATGGGAAGTTCATTTCGATATGGCCTGAATTTGCTTCAAGCCGTATAGTCATCTCTTTCAGCATATCATTGAATGATGTAATTGAAATTTCACGCTCCTGAGTATTTAATATCTCCACAAAACGGGACATGTGCGTGCCCTTGAAATTATGAGGAAGGTCAACATACATGTTGAAATTAGCAATAGTGTGCTGCTCTCCGTCACTACGATCTTTTACACGTATAGGGTGTCGAATATCTTTAATGCCAACTTTATTAATGGCGATTTGACGGCTATCTGGGCTGTTTTGTACGTCGGCAATGGCAGGTTTGTTATTTTCAGGCATATATTTTAGTTCTCTGTATAGTGCACACTGGCGCGCTCTGTTTCCCATAGTGTAATTGCTTTGACTTGTATGGCTTCATCATTAAGCTCTTCAGATAGTGCTTTATATAAAAATGCAGCGATATTTTCTGCTGTAGGGTTGATTTTATCGAATGGTTTGATCTCATTTAAATAGTGGTGATCAAGTTGGTCAGTAACGGCTTTCGTTGTTGATTTGACAGTTTTAAAATCAATAACCATACCGAGCCGGTCAAGCTTGTTCGCAACTATTTCAACCTCTACTTTCCAGTTGTGGCCATGTAGGCGGCGGCACTCTCCTGGGTAGTTACGTAAGCTGTGAGCAGAAGCAAATTCAGTAATGATCTTTAATGTATAACAAGCAGGCATGGGGTCAGTACAACAGGTTAAAATGATGTTAAGGAACGGTGGCTTTAATAAATTCGGGGTGAGATGTTACGGCATTAATAATTCCGTTGGCACTCAATCCATATTCAGCTAATAGTTGTTCGCGGCTACCTTGATCTGTAACTTTATCAGGCAGCCCGAGGTTGATGATTGAGCATTGGATGTTCTTGGCAGCTAAAAGTTCATTGATAGCACTACCAGCGCCCCCTGAAAGACTGTTTTCTTCAATGGTGATAACCAATTTATGATCGTTGACCATTTGCTTAATCATATCTTCATCAAGTGGCTTGATAAAGCGCATGTCGACCACGGACGCACCCAGTTGTTTTCCAGCATCCAGCGCCGGTTGCAACATACTGCCGAATGCAAAAATAGCGACCTGTTTACCTTTTTTGATGAGTCGAGATTGACCAATGGTGAGTGGTATTTGTTCTTTGTTGATGGTTGCGCCCGAGCCACCACCACGAGGGTAACGTACAGTGCTAGGGCCATTATGTAAAAATCCGGTATCGAGCATTCGGCGGCACTCATTTTCATCGCTGGGTGCCATAATCAGCATGTTGGGAATGCAGCGTAAAAAGCTAATATCAAATGCACCGGCATGTGTGGGGCCATCAGCACCGACAATACCTGCACGATCAATGGCAAACATAACGGGCAGGTTTTGTAATGCGACATCATGAATGAGCTGGTCGTAAGCGCGTTGCAAAAAAGTTGAGTAGATTGCAACAACGGGTTTCATGCCTTCACATGCAAGGCCGGCTGCTAGAGTTACGCTGTGTTGTTCGGCAATGCCTACGTCTAAGTAGCGTTTTGGAAAGCGCTCGGAAAACTCAACCATGCCTGAACCTTCGCGCATTGCAGGTGTAATGCCGATCAGTCGTTCATCGATTGAAGCTGTATCACAGAGCCATTCACCAAAGACTTCGGTATAGGTGGGGCCGTTTGTGGGAGATCGAACTTTTTCACCAGTATCAGGGTTGAATTTAGGTACGCCATGATAAGAGGTAGGGTTATTTTCTGCGGGGGTAAAACCTTTTCCTTTTTGGGTGACGATGTGTAAAAATCGAGGTCCTTTGAGATTTTTCAGGTTTTTGAATGTCTTGATGAGTTTGGGTAGATCATGGCCGTCAATCGGGCCAATATAATTGAACCCAAGCTCTTCAAACAGTGTGCCAGGCACGACCATGCCTTTTACGTGTTCTTCTGTGCGGCGTGCAAGCTCCCAGACTGAAGGCATGCGTTCCAGCAGTGTTTTACTGCCTTCACGCACAGAGGAGTAAAGTTTTCCAGCTAGAACACGGGCAAAGTACTTGGAAAGGCCGCCTACGTTTTCTGAGATAGACATGTCATTATCATTGAGAATGACGAGCAGGTTGGCATCAAGATCGCCTGCATGATTCAAAGCCTCAAATGCCATGCCCGCTGTCATTGAGCCGTCGCCAATAATGGCTATGGCATGGTGGTCATCATTTTGCTGCTCATTGGCAATAGCCATGCCGAGTGCTGCACTGATTGATGTGCTGGAGTGGCCGACACCAAAGCTGTCAAATTCACTTTCACTGCGCTTGTTGAAGCCTGAAAGCCCGTCCTTTTGGCGTAGAGTTGCCATCTGTTCACGGCGGCCTGTGAGGATTTTGTGCGGGTAGCTTTGGTGGCCAACATCCCAGACTAATTTATCAGCCGGTGTGTTGAATACATAATGCAGTGCGATAGTCAGTTCAACGGTACCCAGGCCTGCAGAAAGGTGGCCACCTGTTTTGGCGACAGACTGAATCATAAAGTGGCGAAGCTCTTCAGCCAGGATGAGAAGCTCAGTGATATCCAATTGCCGCAGTTCTTCTGGCATGTTGGCTCTTTCAAGCAGTGGATAGTGGTGTTGATGTGCCATGGGTTCAGTCAATACTTTTAGTTGCTTCGCTGGATGATATATTGTGAAATCCAGCGTAATGGGTCTGCTTCATTACCGAACCCTTTCAGGCTATGGAGCGCATCCAGGTGTAGATCTTCAGCCATCTGTCTGGCTTCTTTTACGCCTACTAATGCAGGATAGGTGGATTTACCATGTTTGAGGTCGGCACCTTGGGGTTTGCCTAGTGTTTGTGTGTCACCCTCAACATCAAGAATGTCATCTTTGACTTGAAAGGCCAGACCAATACATTTTGCATAGTGGTCAAGTTTTTTCAGTAAATTGGATTCATGCGTTGGTGAGTTCAGGGCGCCAAGTTGTACGCTGGCGCGGATGAGTGCGCCTGTTTTGAGTATGTGCAGATTTTCCAGTTCAGCAAGTGAAATTCTTTGTCCTTCTGAAATCAGGTCAATCGCTTGTCCGCCGACCATGCCGTGGGAGCCACTTGCCTCTGCGAGCTTTTGAATCATTTTTAGCCGAATTTTTGGGGCTGTTTGCATGCTTTCGTCTTGAGCCAAAATTTGGAAAGCAAGTGATTGCAGTGCATCACCGGCAAGAATTGCTGTGGCTTCATCAAAGGCTTTATGGCATGTTGCCTGGCCGCGACGTAGATCGTCATCATCCATCGCAGGCAAATCATCATGAATTAATGAATAGGCATGAATAAGCTCAACAGCACAGGCTGAACCATCAAGAGTTTCAGGCTTTAATCCGAGTGCCTCACCCGTAAGATAAACTAAAATGGGTCGAATACGTTTTCCACCATTCAGCACAGAGTATCGCATGGCTTCATGCAGGTGACCCGGAAGTGTCTTTTTACATGGCAGCCATTGATCAAGCACTTGCTCTACACGCGCTTGATATTTGTACATGATGTTTAGTAAATCATCCATTTTATTCGGTGAGATCCGTAAAAGGTTTTAAATTATTCTGTTGATCCTGGCCAACAAGGATTTCTACTTTTTGCTCAGCTTCTTTTAGTGATTTTTGGCAAAGTCGAGTCAGTTCGATACCGCGTTCAAAATACTTGAGCGAATCTTCAAGGCTGATATCACCGTTTTCCATGGTTTCAACCAGCTTTTCAAGCTCTTCAAGTGATTTTTCAAAGTTGGGCACACTTTTTTTTCTGACCAATGTACTGTGTTCCTGAAAACTAAGAAAACGAAAACAGCATATTCTATCAAATTTTCCTGTTTGTTGGGCAGTGATTAAAGTGTAATAATTACGTTAAAGCGCTGTTGCAAGCCAGATTGCGCGTTTTGGTGCTGGAAGGCCTTCAATAGTCAGGTTTGGATTGTCTGAGTTCAGGAAGCTTTTAAGTGATTCAAATTGCATCCATTCTGTGCTGCGTTGCTCACGCGATGTGGTTTGTGTGATATCAATTAATTCAATGTTTTTGAAGCCGCAACGCTTTAACCATGATTCCAAAGTGAGTGTTGAAGGTAAAAACCAGACATTACGCATTTTTGCATAGCGCTTTTCTGGAACAAGTGTTTCACCGAGGCCGCCATTAATGACTAAAGTTTCCAATACAAGCTGACCATTCGGGCGCAATAAATTACGTAATTCAATCAGGTGGTCAAAGGGAGATCGGCGGTGGTAAAGTACCCCCATAGAGAATACAGTATCAAATGCACGGCTCTCTTTGGGTAATGCTTCAATACCTAAAGGCAGAAAATGCACGCTTGGGTTGTTGATGTAATACTGCATGGCATTGAATTGAGAGGCAAACAGGAGCATAGGGTCGATACCTATGGTTTGTTCGGCACCTGCCCCTGCCATTCGCCAGCAATGGTAGCCGCTGCCGCAGCCGATGTCGATTACTCGGCGGTTAGTTAAAGGCTCGATATGATCCTTGAGCCGATTCCATTTCCAGTCTGAGCGCCATTCCGTATCAATGTGCAGGCCGAACAAGTTGTATGGACCTTTTCTCCATGGGTGAAGCTGATGTAAAAGCTGTTTCAACTGGCTTCGTGTTTGATCATCACAGTCACTGGTTTCACCTATTCGTATCACGTTTGAATTCAGATCAATACTTGAGGGTTTTAAGGTTGGCAGTTGATTTAATAAGGCTTGCCATTTTTTCAGATCGCCATGATTTGAAGGGTTAAGAGCTGTACTGATCTGCCTGGGTAGTGTTTTTAACCACGGTTCAAGTGCAGTTTCCTTAAACGAGCTGTAGAGTGTTTCGTAATTCGCATTATTCATTTGTGATGATGGCGTGTTGCTTTGGAATTTTGTCAAGTTGCCAGTGCTGGATTGCCCATTGCCAAAATTCATCTAGAGTTGCTTCTTGTAATATTTGAGGTGGAGACTGATTTAAAAATTGCAGTGCTTTTATCAGAACAGGCAGGGGGTTGTCCAGGGGGAGTGCGGGTGCGCGGGTCTGTTTGCTTAATTTTTTATATTGGTGATTGATGGCGATGGGAAGGTGTATGTAGTTTGGTGTTGGATAGCCCAGTTGCTGTTGCAGGTGAATTTGGCGGAGCGTTGAATGGAGCAAGTCTGAACCACGTACAACCTCACTGATTTTTTGTGCAGTATCATCAATCGTGACAGCCAGTTGATAAGCCCAGAATCCATCCGAACGGTATATCACATAATCTCCTACCTCTGTTTCAAGGCGCTGGTTGATTGTGCCTTGCAGTGCATCGTTAAAAGCAATAGTTTGGTTGTGGCAGCGGATGCGGATGGAATACTGCTTGTCAGGTTGATTTGTGTTGTGGCGACAAGTGCCAGGATAGATGAGCCCTTCTCTGCCTTGACGGGCGATTTGTTGAATTGTCTTGCGAGAGCATATACAGGGGTAAGCCTGTTGGTTTTTTAATAGTGTGTTTAATGCGATCTGGTAGTGCTGTCCACGTTGGCTTTGATAGAGTACAGCTCCATCCCACAGAAGGCCATACTTTTCGAGTGTGTGCAAAATAGAATCAGCTGAGCCCGGTACTTCACGGTGAGGGTCAAGGTCCTCAATGCGTACGTACCATTGGCCGTTATGATGCCTGGCTTGCAGGTAGCTGCCAACGGCAGCAATCAGTGAGCCGAAGTGTAACGGGCCAGTGGGAGATGGGGCAAAACGGCCTATGTATGGTTGAGTAATGTTTGACAAGGCAGCTGATACTGTTCGGATAATTGAGCGATACTTTCCAGTATAGGCATCGATGCACAGACAAAAATTTCGATTTTCTGGTGTTGTTCAGTGGGCAGGGATTCGATCCATAGCTGAACAAGGTCAGTTATTTTTCCATCAAAGCAACCCGGAAAATTTTGTGAGCTTACCAAACGGCTGGGTATGTTCCAGTCTTCTAATAGCGGCATTGCAGCCGTTATGCCGTCAGGAATACCAGGCACTATAAATTGGGAGGGTGCAGCCCGAAATGGAAATGTTGTTTCTGACTCCATGATAACAAAAGGCTTGCTCTTTTTATTCAAACGAAATTCTGAGGCTAAAAACAGGATGGCTGCAAGCCCCTGGTCTTCACTGACAAGTAGTGGGAGAGGGCGGTTTTCGTGGCACTCAAATGCTTTCCTGTGAGGTGATATTAAATTAAGGGTGTCACCTGTTTTTTTAGTCATCAAGTGTGAGCTATTGATGTCGGACGTATGATAAAGTAGATCAATAGAGCCTGATTTTTTATTGGCTAGCATAATAGGCATGGCGAGCGATGTTTCTCTCTGAATGCATATAAAATGACCGGGGAGTGCATGCAGGGCTGTTTTTGGCGCATCTACAGTTAAAATAGACCAGTCATTGGATGTTTTGGGGCTGGTTTGGTGTTTGAGTATTCTGGCGTTTTCGATATATTCGTTCATGGAGTTGGTGAGGTTTTATTGATCAAGCTCAAAAACAACCTTTCCACCCAGTATAGTGTGGAGTACTCGACCTTTTAGTTCCCAGCCAAGAAATGGAGAGTTTAATCCCTGGCTTTGTACTGCACTTTCGGAAAATATCCACTCGTGCTCGGGATCAAAAATACAGACATCTGCTGCTTGGCCAATACTGAGTGTTCCTGCCTCAATGCCAAGAATCTTGCCAGGTTTATGGGTCAAGTTGGCGATCACTTCGGGAAGTGACAGCAAGCCTGTTTCACTGACCAGTTTAAGTGCGAGTGGCAGCAAGGTTTCCAGTGAAGATATGCCATGGGCTGTGGCGCTGAAAGGTGCCAGTTTTGCATCCGCATTATGAGGTTGGTGGTCGGAACAAATGGCACTGATGATGCCTTGTTTTAACCCCATTCTCAGACCGTTTTGATCACGCTTTGTGCGCAGTGGCGGGCGAACGTGACACATGCTGTTGAACTTGCTGGCATCCACTTCGTCAAGGTGCAGGTGATGTGCTGTGACATCGGTGCTGACGTTAACACCATCATGTTGTGCCCGGCCGATCATGCGAACGGCGCGCCCCGTTGATATACCACAAAAATGAGCACGTACCCCCGTCTGCTCAATAAGTGCAAGGTCACGCGCAACGGCGACTGTTTCTGCAGCTTCAGGAATGCCAGGCAGGCCGTACCGGGTACTCATGGCACCTTCATGGACGCAGCCATCATTACGTAACCAGAAATCTTCAGCATGGAGGAATACGGTTAAATCGTAGGTGGCTGCGTACTCCATAGCTCGACGCATGACGAGCGTATTCGTGACGGGGGTAAGAGCATTACTTACACCAATACAGCCTGCTTCTTTAAGGGCGATCATTTCACTGATCTGCTCCCCTTCGAGCGATTGTGTTAATGCGCCCAGTGGCAAAACTCGCGCGAACCCCGCTTGGTTTGCCTGGTAACGAATGAGATTGGCAACGGCGGGTGTGTCGATGATGGGCGTGGTATCGGGAGGGCAACACAGGGTCGTAATTCCTGCGCTGGCTGCTGCACGCGTTTCACTGGCAATGGTGGCGATATGTTCAAGTCCAGGCTCTCGCATCGCTGCACGTAGATCAATCAGTCCAGGGCAAACAATCCTGTTGCTGGCATTCAGTATGCGTTGAGCAGAAAAACCTTGTGGCGGTGCGCCTAGTGCAATAATTTTTCCATTATTGATGTGGATGTCATATTGGGTATCAATATTGTTGGCGGGATCAATGACGTGGCCATTAAGAATAGAGAGTGCGGTCATTCATTTTCCCCCTGTTGCATCGCCATGGACATCACCGCCATGCGTACTGAAATTCCATGAGTGACTTGCTCGAGAATCACCGAACGCACACCGTCTGCAACAGCAGAGTCCATCTCCACTCCACGATTGATCGGGCCGGGGTGCATGACAATCGCATCGGTTTTGGCAACAGATAACTTTTCTTCGGTTAAACCGAACAGGTGGAAGTATTCATGCTCACTGGGAAACAGCGCTCCTTGCATTCGCTCATATTGAAGACGCAGCATAATCACAACATCAACGCCTCTCAGACCCTCTTTCAAGTCATGATAAATATGAATGCCGAGTGTTTCAGCATGTGCAGGAATCAGTGTTTTAGGGGCAATGATGCGAACTTCATTGGTGCCTAGTGTGGTCAGAGCCTGAATTTGGGAGCGAGCCACACGCGAATGCAGAATATCACCTACAATGGCGACTTTCAGAGCACCAAATTCACCTTTATGTCGCCTTATGGTAAACATGTCGAGCAGGGCTTGTGTAGGGTGAGCGTGCTGTCCATCACCCGCATTGATGACGCTTATGTTTGGGGATACATGCTGAGCGATAAAATGAGCTGCTCCACTCTGTGCGTGACGTACTATAAACATATCGCTGTGCATGGCTTCCAGATTGTGTAGTGTATCCAGTAGTGACTCACCCTTGCTTGTGGCTGAGGTTGTAATGTTAAGGTTAATAACGTCAGCAGAGAGTCGTTTGGCGGCTAATTCAAATGTTGTTCGGGTACGGGTGCTGTTTTCAAAAAACAGGTTAACAATCGTTTTACCGCGCAGTAAAGGGACTTTCTTAATACTTTGTTGCGGGACACTGGAGAAAGATTCTGCGGTATCAAGAATGTCACAAAGAACCTTTTTCTTGAGCCCTTCTATGGATAAAAAATGGCGCAACCGACCTTTATTATCGAATTGAATATTGGTTGGGGAACTCGCAAAAAGCGGGATATCATCCCTGGTACTCATAATGAATCAGCTCCTTAAACATCCATAATGCGTAAACTTAAAGGGTTAGGGCCTTGCAGCTTGATTTGTTGATGTGATTCTAACTCAAAATGACCACCAACAATATCGGCCTGGATCGGTAGTTCACGCCCATCTCGCATCGCAAGTACAACTAAAGTGATTGTGGCCGGACGACCATAATCAAAAATTTCATTCAGCGCAGCACGGATAGTGCGTCCAGTATATAGCACGTCGTCCACTAATATAATATGGCGGTCATCCACTTTAAAGGGCAAGCGGGATGGGCTGACCTGCGGTTGCATCCCCTTGCGTGAAAAATCATCACGGTAAAAAGAGATATTCAGTTCGCCGAGTGGTGTTTCGATTTCAAGGTGCTGGTGGATGCGTTGTGCAACCCATGTGCCGCCCGTGTGTATTCCTATCATGGCCGGATTGTTGAGTTGTCCTGATTCTATACGCACTTTAAGTTCACGGCCAATATTCGATATCATGTGGTCTGTTTCAGTGGATATATGAGTCATGATAATGCCTCGTTTTTGTGTTCTTGCAGCCAGGTCTCCAGGATAAGTTGAGCGGCAACCGGATCCACTTCGCCAGCCTGAATTTTACCCCGTTTGCCACCTGAATATAAAATACTCGTCGCTTCTCTGGACGTAAGGCGCTCATCTGCTCCATAAACAGGAAGCTGATAACGTCCTTCTAGCTGCCGTTGAAAGCGAAGTGCTGATTGTGTCATGGATTGTTCAGAATCATCCATGTTGAGGGGAATGCCGACCACGGCAGCGTCCGGCTGCCATGTGTTGAAAATTTCTGTAATAGTGAGCCAGTCTGGTTTTAAGTTGATAACGCGCACAATTTGTAATGGCGTAGCTGTTGCGGTGAGCTCCTGGCCCACTGCCACCCCAATTTTTTGAGTGCCGAAGTCAAACCCCAAAAAAGTTCGAAAACCTGTTTCTTTCGATTTACTGTTAGCCATAGGTTTACGAGGTCAGGCGTGGCCGACCTGATGAGTCAGTTGTTCCAGTTTGAAGCCTATTAATGTAGCCGCATCCGACCAGCGATTTTGGTTAGGAGTATCAAAAATAATCGCGGGGTTAGCATTGCAGGTTAACCAGGCATTTTCAGCAAGCTCTTGCTCAAGTTGCCCAGGTCTCCATGCGGCATAACCGAGTGCAATCAGTGCGTCATCGGGGCCTTCACCTTTAGCGAGTGCGATCAGAATATCACGAGACGTTGTGATCGCGATATCATCAGCAATTTTAATCTCGGCATCCCAGTGGCCTGATGGACGGTGTAAAACAAAGCCACGCTCAACTTGAACTGGACCACCATGATAGATTGGTATTTGAGAGATGCTTTTATTGGCGGCAGCAATGTCCATTTGTGTCAAAATATCTTTCAATGCCATATCAAGAGGGTGATTGATGATAATTCCCATCGTGCCATTGGCGTTATGCTCACAGATGTAGGTGACACTGCGATAAAAATCAGGATCAAGCAATGAAGGCATTGCAATAAGGAATTGGTTGGTCAAATCATTTGTATCATTCATACTAACAGTATTATGCAGCACGCTCCTTGTCGCAAGCAGTATTTACACTGTTTTTATCTGTTTTTCACAGATTGTTGATTGTCCGCATGTTTTTTCAGGAATGGTATGGCCTGAATTAAAAGAAGTTGATCCTTTTTTGGTAACAACAGAATGATTGTTAATGGAATATACATAGCGTAATAAAAGCTGGCTGTTACCAGTATGGTCAGGAAAGAATCAACAGAAATGTAAGTAAGCAGGTGCCATAACGGCCACTGTCCCAGTGCGCAGAGAATGAGTATTTTATTGGTTTGCCATTGGAATAGACGATGTGAAAAATCAATTTGTTGACAAACATAGTAAGGAATAACAATAAGCCGGGTAATGACAAGTGGAATAGCGGATGCTAATGCGACACCGATCATTCCATAATATCGAACTAAAATCAGACTCAATATCAGGTTGATGGCCGCTTCACTGAGGTTGGTGAAAGCAAGGTGTTTATGTTTTGCAATGGCAAAAAGCAAGTTGTAGGAAGGTACATGGATCGCATTAAAGAAAAATGCGACCGTTAAAATAATCAGTGGTCCATATGAATCGAGATAATCTTTTCCAACCCAAAGTCCAATGAAAAAGCCTCCATAGATGAGAATTGCACCCGCCATAATCGTTGAGGCAAGAACGCCTATACGCATTGCTTGCAGGTATTTTTCTCTGATTTTTTCCATATTTTTTTGGCTGTGGTACTCAGAAAAAACAGGAGTTAATATGCCCAGAGCATTGGTCATTAGGTCATTAAAATACTCTGCAAGCCGACTGGCAATAGCGTAATGAGTGACAGCAGAAAGGTTCATGAAGCCGGCAATAATCAAGTTATCTATACCGAACCTTACAATATGCGCGATACGAGAAAGAAACGCATAGAAACCAAAGTTAAGTATTGAAGTGGCGCGTCGCCAGGTTAATGCGTTGATGCGGAATTTGAAGCCGCCATAAAGCTTGTATGAAATCAGAATGGAGCAGATACCACTTGCAATATTTGCAATCAGCGTGATGATCGCTAATGCAACAATGCCATAACCTTTATTGACAAAATAGATGATGAGGCCGGAACGTAAAAAGATCTGAAAAATTTGAATGAAACTGTTTATGTCAAAGCGGTATTGAGCTGAAATCGTGCCAACAAAAACCCAAAATATAAAATTAAAGGCAACGTTAATTCCCAGAATAATAACAATAGTGCGAAAAGTCTCGATCTCAAAAGCATTCTCCATAAAAAAAGGCGCAGCCCATGCGATTCCGCAGCTGACTAAAAATGCAGTGATGCTTGCGATGCTCACGAGCAGTAGCGCAGATAAAATAATAGCGCTGATCTCTTCTGAGTCGTTTTTTGCTTTGGCGATAGAGATGAAACGTTGGGCAGCGGCTGAAATGCCTAGGTCAAGTACGTTGTAATAGCCTATGACAGAGCCGACAAGTGTCCACATTCCATACCAACGATCCCCTAGCGAATGGATGAGAAAGGGCATCATGTAGAGCGCAACAGCAATACTGACGACTAAAGAGAATACGTTTAAAAACGAACCGCGAAATATAAGTTGTAGGGTACGGCTCATTATAGGTATATTTCAGCGGTGCTTCGTGGTGATATTTGGTACAACAGAATATACATGCTTTCTGCTTTTATTATTATTGTAAAGTAATCTGTTTTGGAAAATTATTATTCCACATTGATCGGCAACAAAATAATAAACTTTAACTCCTTTTGAGTCGTTGGCGTTGCACGGTGTGGATAAAAGACTTATTCTGCGCCTGTTTTTGATAATAAATAACTTTGAATGGAGAGCCATCTAAATGAAAAAATTGAGAGTTTTGCTTGGAATATCGTGCCTGGGCTTTGGTTCTATTGTGAGTGCAAATACTGTTGATTTGGCTTTGAGTAATGACAGTGCAACGTTGGATTATAGTTCAACTTTGCAAAAAACCCAGCCAGGTGATGCTGAATTTAATCTGGGTTTGTTGTACACAGAAGATGATGAAGTTGTAGGGAATATGGGGATTCAGGTGATTGACGAAGTGGGCGCTAATGCACCGGGTCTGTTTTTTGGCGTTGGACTCAAGCTTTTTGCAACATTCCCCGACAACTTTGATATCGCTGCGCTAACACCGGGTATTACAGTACGTTACTCGCCACCTGCGCTGGATCGCTTTGGAGTGACTGGGCAGTTGAACTATGCACCTGATATTGTGTCGTTTATGGATGCTGACCGGTTTCTTGCATATAAAGTGACATTTGAATACGGTATATTGCCACAAGCATCTGTCTATGTGGGATACCGTAAAATGACAACAAAAATTAATGGAAACAGTGAAACACTCGACTCTACAGGGCACTTTGGTCTTAAGTTTTCTTTTTAAATAAGGTCAGGTAATACTTTTTTGAATATTTCTGGTTCAGTTGTTCGATCATACTCTTCTGGTATGGCGGCTTCACATAGGCCGAGTGAATCGCATGCACCAGTATCTTTGAATACGACAGCTACACATGAACAGGTGATGGAAGGCGAGGTGCTCAATAAACAAGCACAATCAGAACATTCATATGGCGCAAATTCAATGGCTTCAGGCGATAAAATAAATCGCTATCTACAATATTCCCAAAACAATATACAGGAAGTATCGGTTGGTTATTACGTCGACTATTTTGCCTGAATGCTACTTGATTACACCCGAGCCAACCGGTTCGCATGATTTATATTTTAATAGCTTGGAAAGATGCCTGAAAAACGGTGTTCGTCTGGTGCAGTTGCGAGCAAAAACAGTTACATCAGATGAATATGTTGTGCTCGCTGAAAAAGCAGCTCTGCTTTGTGATCAATATGGCGCGGTATTATTACTTAACTCAACTTGCATGCCCGACTTGGCTGGAATGCATTTAACGAGTGCTCAGCTTATGTCTTTAGCGATACGACCTGAAATGCATGGACAGTGGTTGGCAGCTTCTTGTCATAATGCTGAACAGATCAAAAAAGCGAATCAGCTGAATATAGATTTTATTGCGCTATCGCCGGTAAAAGAGACGAGCTCTCATCCGGGCTCTGATATTTTAGGCTGGTCTGAAGCGATGCAGCTCTGTCGTATAGCAAGTATGCCTGTATATGCTTTGGGGGGAATGACTATGAATGATCTTGATGATGCCTATCGCCACGGAATGCAAGGCATTGCGGCGATAAGCTCATTATGGAGCTTCTAGTACATCAACCACTTTATATTGTCGGGTCAGCGAGCCTGTGGCATTCCACCTCGGCGTTATAGCTCTTGCCAAGGGAACAACCATTACCTGCGAGCTATGCCTTGATGCGAAATGCCACAGGCTCGCTGACCCGACAATATAAAGTGGTTGATGTACTAGGTTATTTAGCTTTTTTTAACCACTGAGCCACATCTTTGGCGAAGTAGGTCAAAATACCATCCGCACCAGCACGTTTCATTGAAAGTAATGATTCGAGTACAACAGATTTTTTATCTAGCCAGCCATTTTGAGCGGCAGCCATTAACATGCTGTATTCCCCGCTCACCTGATAAACAAAGGTAGGCACGGCTAATTGCTGCTTGATTTTACAAACAATATCCAGATAAGGCATACCTGGCTTGATCATCACCATATCTGCGCCTTCGTTCAAATCAAGCGCGACCTCTCTGAGCGCCTCATTGCTATTGGCAGGATCCATTTGGTAGCTGTATTTATTACCAGCTCCTAGATTGGCGCTGGAACCCACGGCATCACGAAAGGGGCCATAAAAGCTGGAGGCATATTTTGCAGCGTAAGCCAGGATTCGTGTGTTGCGAAACCCTTTTTCTTCCAATGTATTGCGTATTTGACCAATGCGGCCATCCATCATATCGGAGGGGGCGACAACATCAGCGCCCGCCTCGGCATGTGATAATGCCTGTTTGACTAAAACTTCAATCGTCTCGTCGTTTAGCACATAACCTGCTTTATCAATAAGTCCATCCTGACCGTGAGTGGTGAAAGGGTCCAGAGCAACGTCAGTGATGACCCCTAGTTCAGGGAACTCTTTTTTCAGTGCGCGCACTGCACGTTGCGCTAATCCTTCGGGATTAAAAGCCTCGGCGGCATCTTCAGTTTTACACTCTTGAGGTGTGACGGGAAACAGGGCAATAGCAGGTACGTCGAGTTGAACAAGCTGTTCAGCTTCTTTTAGTAATTCATTAATGCCGACTCGCTCTATCCCCGGCATTGAAGAGATGCTTTCGCGCTTTGATGGTTCGTTCAAGACGAACATTGGATAGATCAAGTCGTTTGATGTAAGTACATTTTCACGCATCAAGCGACGAGAGAATTCATCAAAGCGCATACGACGCATACGGTTGTCTGGAAATCGGCCTTGAAGAATAGTGGACATAGATGGTTCCTAAGAAAATTTATTTATAATACTGCATGTGGAATTGAAAATATGTTCAATATCACCGATGCCTTGAACTGTATGAAGTTTGTTTTGTGTTTGATAATAGTCGGTTAAAGGTTTTGTTTGCTGATTAAATACATCGAGCCGTTTGCTGATGGTTGATTCATTGTCATCTGCGCGATGTAATAATTTGCCACCACATTTATCGCATGCTTCCTCTTTTTTTGGCGGTGTCGTGTAAATATTATAGACTTGGCCGCAAGCTTCACAGGTGCGTCTTCCCGTAATTCGTCTAAGCAAAACATCAAAATCAACACTCAAATAGATAGCGCCTTGCAGAGGTTGTTTCAGCTCATCTAACATTTTATCAAGCGCTTGAGCCTGGCTAATATTTCTTGGAAATCCATCCAGAATAAAGCCTGATTGAGTATCAGGTTGAGAGAGTCGCTGTTTGATCATGCCGAGAACAATCTCATCTGAGACGAGTTGTCCTGCATCCATAGCAGCTTTAGCTTCTTGACCAAGGGCTGTTTTTTTTGCGACAGCTTCTCGCAATAAATCACCTGTTGCAATTTGTGGTATTCCAAATTTTTCAACAAGCAGTTTTGCTTGAGTGCCTTTGCCTGAACCGGGTGCGCCTAAAAAAACGATTCTCATAGCTGATATGTCCTTGGTTGAATGTTGCAAACATTATAATCGTAACTATGCCTGATTTGGCAATAAAACAACCAAAAAACATGATTTATATCGTGTTTGATGGCATTTTTGAGATTTGGCGGTGAGGGCGCTATAATTCACCGCGTTTCAGAATCTTATCTATTTCCAATCTTAGGAGCACACACGGAATAACTTCTGCAATTAGAGGGTGTAGAAGTAGTTCGTGTGTGCTCCTTAAAGTTATACACTCATCGCAATCACAAGAAGGCTTGTTCGCGATGATGTGCTCAATCAAACAGGAGAAATTAAAACAATGAGTTTAAATGCAGTCAGCGCGGGCAAAGATGTACCTAATGATGTTAATGTCATTATTGAAATTCCTGCTAATAGTGATCCGGTAAAATATGAAGTAGACAAAGATAGTGGTGCGTTATTTGTTGATCGCTTCATGGGTACAGCAATGCACTATCCTTGTAATTATGGTTATGTGCCAAATACTTTGTCTGATGATGGTGATCCTGTTGATGTATTGGTGGTGACACCTTTTCCTTTGGTCAGCGGATCGGTGGTACGTGTACGTCCGGTTGGAATGCTTCGAATGACTGATGAAGCAGGTTTCGATGCAAAATTAATTGCAGTTCCTGTTGATAAGCTCAGCAAGCTTTATTCTAATGTGCAAAAGCCTGAAGATCTTTCGCAACTATTGCTCAATCAAATTTCTCATTTCTTTGAACATTATAAAGATCTGGAACCGAACAAGTGGGTCAAAATAGAAAGTTGGGTCGGTGCTAATGAAGCCAAAGCTGAAATTCTTGACGGTGTGAAGCGCTATGAAGATTCGCTAAAGTAATTAGAAAACAAAGGGGGGGGGGTTTAATAAAGCCCCCTTTGTCTGCTTCAAAGGATTTAAGGGGTATTTTTTATTGTCTCCTGGATACTGCCATAACTACGCGGCCAGGGTTTAAAGCTTGCAAGTGATGCAGGAAGGTTGTTGATTGCTTTGGAAGCAAGGTTACGATTTTCATAACTTCCATAAAGCATTGCATATAAATTTGTGTTGTTACGTTCAAAGCGTATATAGGCTCCTTTATGGGTGAGCTGGTTTTTTTGAATAAAATCAAGCATCGCATCTTCTTTGCTGATTGCAAAGACCTGCAACGTATAGTGTTCTTTATTCTGTTTGTTGACCCACTCCTTACTTTTTATTGTTGGTCTCACCATAGCCGCGGTTTGCTCTGTTTTTTGAACAGAGGGCGGAGCAGGTGAGTGTGCGGTACTGATTTTTTCTTCCGGTTTTTTAGTGATTTCTGGCTCGATAGATACGACCTCTCCCAAAGGGGAAGGGGCTGTTTCGATGGATTTTTGTTTGTTATTGTTCAAACTTTCAGAGGAGGCTTGGGGTACTGTTTTTGTGGCGGCGGGATGGGTTAATGTCTGCAGAGCTTCTGGCTGAACATCATTGTTTGAAAGCTCTTCTGTCTTGGGTGGTTCTGCCTGCTTTTCAAGGACAGGCAAGCTAAGTGCTTCAGTGCGTTGATCTATTGAATCTTCCGAGAAATGGTTGCTGATCGTGCTTTGTAAAAAAAAGATGAATGCCGCGATGCCAGCCAATAATAGAGCCGGAGTCAATTTGTTTGTACTCCATATGTTTTTAAATTGTTGAACAGTAGATGAGGATGGTTCCTTTTCAGGTGGCTCTTCTGTAATTGCCTCAAGTGATATTGAGGGTGCTGTTGAATGTAGTCTGTTCTGGTCTTGTGGGCCTATTATCTGGCGAGCCAATGCATTAATACGTTCAGGTAAACCTTCCGATTTTTTATAGATCCTTTTAATTGCAGCAGAAGTGAACAGTGAGTGATCATGGTAATTGGCTGCGTGCAAGCGGTGCAGAATGTACTCTTCTGTTTGGTGCTCATCAAAAGGGGGTACTTCAAATGTATGGAGAATACTTTGCTTTAGTTTTTTAAGGTCAGGCTGCTCTAGTGTTTGCTGGATTTCAAAGTTTCCTGCCATCACAATGTGCAGTGGTTTTTCATGCTTTTGGGTGTGGCGAGCAATGGTCTCTATGCACTGAAGGCTTTTGATATCCAGTTTGTGGATGTTATCAATGGCTAGAATTGTACGTAATTCAGTTTGTTGGAGATTACTTATAGCGTCAAGAAGTTGATTTATTAAGGGTTGATCCTGTTCTTTTTCAATGAGCTCCAGATCGAGAGTGTTTGCGATGGTTGCAATAAATTGAGTTTCGCTTTTTATGTCATGAGCATCAATTAAATTGACTGAAGCAGTCTCTTTGGCTTGCAACAAGAATTGCTTAAGCAGCATCGTTTTTCCAGCACCAGGCTGGCCGATGATCAATAATAGGTCATCCAGAGACGTGAGGTGTAATAACAAACGCAAGCGCTGAATACGGGTGTGCTCAGGGTAAAAAAAGTCTGGATCATCTGTGTCGGTAAATGGATCCTGTGGTAATTGGGGTAACTCCAAATCAGTAGGAAAACCGGTATCCGAGCTATTATTTTTATTCATTGTTCAAATCCTGTTGCGGCTTAACTTTCTGAAAAGACGATACGATAGCCTCTTTTCAGCATCAAGTCGCGCTGTTGAATCAGTATCTCTTGTGCATGTTGTCGATCTTTGCAGAGTTTGCGGTTGGTTCGTCCTGCTGCCCCTTGATAGCCTGTCTCTTTAATGAATATCCAGCTACCCAGTAAATCTTGCTGTAATAGCAGATGACAAAAGCGAAAAGGCTGATCAGTTGGCGTTATTTGCATGTAGATACGCATTTACAGTTTTTTCATATAGAGCCGATAGATTCAAAATATACAGATTTTACCTAATTAATCAAGCGGCTGTATGGCTGCTTCTTAACTGTAAATGGGTCGTCAAAATGGATTTTTCATCAGCGTCAGAACAATTAGATACTTTCAGGCGATGCGTATCACTTAATACGGAAATTTATAAAATGGTGCCATTGACCAAGCGGATGAGACTACTTTCATCAAATGCAGTCTGTGCCGCTGCACGAGCAGGCAGTCATGGCAACACCTTCAGGGTATTGACACAGGACATTCAGCTGTTAAGCGATGATGTCTCTCACTGCATACTCAGTACTCGAAAAATTATTGATGAGGTGGTATTTCTCTCTTCCAGAATTGTGACACTGGATAATAATAAAAAAATGTTTCAGCGCATTATGGATAGTCATGATGCTTTAAATGATAAAACACCGAGAGAGTTTTTCAATAAATCGGTGGATAAGATGGTAAAAAATGAAGTCGTTGAAGTTGAGTCGTTAAAGACACAATTTAAACGATTGCAAGAACAGTTATCACCCTTGGAGGAGTTGTCAAAAAAAGGGCAATACCTATCTGTTTATTCGGCGGTAGAGGCAGAAGCATCAGAAGGGGGCGGGGAAAGTTTTCAAGCTGTCGTAAATATGTTGCGCTCTTTGGTAAAAATATTGAAAAATCAATCTAACAAGATCACTTCTGTATTGGATGAAATTATATTTGCCATTGAATTAAAAACAGCATAAATGATTGTATTTTAGGGATAAAAAAATGATAAAAAAGCAAATTTTTAGTCGCAATGGTCATGTCTGGAGTGTTATTGGACGAGATAAAAATAAGCGTGATGAAGTCATTGACACCAATCAGTATTTGGTTGAAAAAAATGGCAAAGGTTTATTGCTTGATCCCGGTGGGATCGAAAATTTTTCAACAACGGCGGCAGAAATTTCCAAACATTTCGATCTGCGTAATCTGGATGGTATTTTTGCATCGCACCAAGATCCGGATGTTATTTCATCATTGACTTTATGGGTGCAAGCGATGCCTCATATTAAGGTTCATATGCCAAGTGTTTGGGTAGGCTTTATTACTCACTTTGGTGTTTTGAAAGAAAATATCAATGCAATACCTGATAAAGGCGGAATTATTATGCTGGAAGATTTGCCACTGCAAGCTCTGCCTGCACAATATATGCATTCATCAGGAAATTTAAGCCTCTATGATGCAGAGGCAAAAATTCTTTTTTCGGGTGATATTGGTGCAGCACTGTTACCCGAAGATAAAGGTGATCTTTTTGTGAAAGATTTTGAAGAACATATCAGTTATATGGAATATTTTCATCGTCGCTGGATGCCATCCAATGAAGCCAAGTCACGCTGGGTATCCATGGTGAGGAAGCTGGATGTTGATATGATCGCACCGCAGCACGGAGCTATTTTTCAGGGAGAGGATGTGACGCGATTCCTGAACTGGTTAGATGCTTTGCGTGTTGGCAATGGTTGGGATGAATGGGAAGCTGCAGAGTTAGAAAAAGCCAATGAAGCTGAGGCTGCTTTGGCATAGCCATTTTGCTCCCATGGAAAAAAAGCTATGGGAGCTATCTGTTTGTTATAGCTTAATTCCCAGGCGACTCCATAACTCGTCCACACGCTTTTTAACTGTTTTATCCATCTCGATAGGCACACCCCATTCACGATTGGTTTCACCTTTCCATTTATTGGTGGCATCAAATCCCATTTTGGAGCCTAATCCTGAAACAGGTGAGGCGAAGTCCAGATAATCAATCGGGGTATTTTCAATTGTGGTGGTATCGCGTGATGGATCCATACGTGTTGTCATGGCCCAAATCACATCACTCCAGTCGCGAACGTTTACATCATCATCAGTGACGATGACAAATTTGGTGTACATAAACTGGCGTAAAAAAGACCAGATTCCCAGCATGACTCGTTTGGCATGGCCTGGATATTGTTTTTTAATACTGACAATAGCCATTCGGTAAGAGCACCCTTCAGGCGGCAGATAAAAATCAACAATTTCCGGAAACTGTTTTTGTAAAATAGGTACGAACACCTCGTTGAGTGCAACGCCCAGAACAGCCGGCTCATCAGGTGGGCGGCCAGTATAGGTGCTGTGGTAAATAGGGTCTTGGCGATGGGTGATACGTGCCACGGTGAAAACTGGGAAAGTATCCACTTCATTGTAATAACCAGTATGATCACCAAAAGGGCCTTCAGGGGCTTCTTCATCGGACTCAATATAGCCTTCAAGTATAAATTCAGCACTGGCAGGCACTTGAAGATCATTTGTTTGAGATTGAACAACCTCAGTTTTTGAGCCGCGCAGTAAACCTGCAAAGGCATACTCTGATAGAGAATCAGGTACCGGAGTGACTGCTGCCAAAATCGTTGCAGGATCTGCTCCCAGAGCTACCGAGACCGGGAAACGTTCACCTGGATGAGCTTGTCGCCACTCTCTAAAATCCAGGGCACCACCGCGATGCGAGAGCCAGCGCATAATTAACTTGTTACGACTAATCACTTGTTGGCGATAAATGCCCAGGTTTTGTCGCTCTTTATGTGGCCCTTTAGTAATTACTAGCCCCCAAGTGATTAATGGTCCTGCATCACCTGGCCAACATGTTTGAATGGGTAGCTTGCTTAAATCAACGTTATCACCCGAATGGATAATTGTTTGGCACGGCGCACTTTTAAGCTCCTTGGGTGCCATGTTCAATACCTGTTTAAATATAGGCAGCTTGCCCCAGGCATCTTTCATGCCTTTAGGCGCTTCTGGTTCTTTAAGGTAGGCAACTGTTTTTCCTACTTCACGCAAGGCCTCTACTGAATTTTCGCCCATACCGAGTGCAACGCGGTGTGGAGTGCCAAATAAGTTGGCGAGTACCGGGGTATCAAATCCTTTAGGATTTTCAAACAGCAACGCAGGGCCTTTTCCACGCAGTGTGCGATCACAAATTTCGGTCATTTCCAGATAGGGGTCAATCTCTTCACTGATTCGTAAAAGTTCACCCGATTTTTCGAGCTGCTGGATAAAATCACGCAAGTCTTTATATTTCATATTTTATAAATGTTCGGTTAAAGCAGGGTTTAAATTGAACATTTTACTGATCATTCGCAAGATTTCACTAAAAGTTTTGAGTGAGGGGGCGCTATTACATAGAGGTCATTTTTATTAAAACAAGGAATGTATTGTATGAAAGCGCTCTTCACTCCTGCGATATCGATTATGAATAAGTTGTCGTATGCACAAAAAATACTTTTAATTGTTGTAATCTTTTCAGTTGCGATATTGGAGGAGTTGTATCAAGTTTTTTTTGAAGTGAATAAGTCTCAAGAACTTTTTGGTTCAGGTTTATTGATATTTACCACGTTGTTGGGGTTATATTTTTTAATTGGTTTTTATCACAGTATTATTGACACGGTTGATGAATTGAAAGTAAGTTCACAAAAAATAGCAAAAGGTGATCTCTCTGTTCGTGTACAGAGTGATGTGAACGATGAGTTGGGTGAGGTTGCACATTCATTTAACAATATGGCTGAACAGTTTGCGAGTGTGGTGAATAAAATCATGGTATCGAGCACACATCTGTCCGGTGCTACAGGAGAGCTGAGTGTGACAGCCTCTCAAACCAGTGATGGTTTGGCTGCACAGCAGCAGCAAACCGAGCAGGTAGCTACAGCAATTACTGAAATGACTGCTTCAGTGCTGGAAGTGGCTCGTAATGCAGAGCAGGCATCAGCAGCGGCGCATGAGGCGGATAGCGAAGCAGCCAAAGGAAAAAGTGTGGTTTCAAGTACTGTGGAGGCGATTGAGGCTGTCGCTTCCGAGGTGCAGAAAGCATCTGTTGTTATTGATTCTTTGGAAAAAGATAGCGAAGGTGTGGGTTCGGTACTGGATGTGATTAAAGGTATTGCAGAACAGACTAATTTATTGGCACTGAATGCAGCCATTGAAGCAGCTCGTGCAGGTGAGCAGGGGCGTGGATTTGCCGTGGTGGCTGAAGAGGTGCGAACACTCGCCAGCCGTACTCAGGAGTCAACCCAGGAAATTCAAGAGATGATTGAAGGTCTGCAAGCAAATGCGGCAAGCGCTGTAAAAGTTATGAATAGTGCGCGAGAACGTACTGAAAGTAGTGTGGAACAAGCAGTGCAAGCAGGCTCTTCATTAGATTCTATTACGCATGCTGTTAATACAATCAATGATATGAATGCCCAGATCGCCAGTGCCGCTGAGCAACAGAGTGCTGTATCAGAAGAGATCAACAGCAGCGTTGTAGCGATCAGCGAGCTATCATCCCAGACCTCGGTGGGTGCGGAGCAGACCAGACGCAGTAGCGAAGAGCTGGATCGATTGTCTCAAGAGCTAGAAGGTATGGTTGGGCAATTTAAAACTGCCTGACAAATAATTTCTACCAACCAAGGAGTGCTCACAAAATAACCCCTGCAACTATTTCTACATTACATAGTTGCAGGGGTTATTTTGTGCCCGTTCCTATAGCGATACTGTTGTACTTTACATGTGGTGATAGCGTCTTTTGTTTCTTGTTTTTCATGAAAGCAATTACCTTCATGTTGTATTGATTTTTTATCGGATTTCTGAAAAATCATTTGTTGGTAATGTCAAATTTTTCTTTACTTTGTTTGAATATAGGTTACACTTGTTGTCGCTGGTAGAGATTACAGCAGCTATATTTATGTTTATACAATTTCGAAGATAATGTATTTAATATCACATCTTGTTTGCTACGTAAGTAATTCCTGCATCTTTCAGCACCTTATTCATTTGGTGTCTGACACCATCAATTACAATCAATTAATCCTTGGAGATTGCTTATGGCAACCACGACTGGTCGCGTAAAATGGTTTGACGAAAAGAAAGGCTTTGGCTTTATCGAACGTGAAGATGGAGCGGATGTTTTCGTTCACTTCAGAGCGATTACAAGCACAGGCTATAAAACTCTTGCTGAAGGGCAGGAAGTTCAGTTTGATGTTGAGCAAGGGCAAAAAGGCCCACAGGCAGCGAACGTTTCAGTTCTTTAATGTTGTTTGGTGTAAGATTACTTAATTTTATTATTGAGTAACTTAACGCTAGAGAGCAAACATAAAATAGTTGTATACAGTTATTTTAGAACCGTTCCGTGGTTGACCTGGCTATAGAAAAATAGCCGGGTCAACATTGCATTTCAGGTGATTTTAAATTGCTTGTGTCGTTGTATCAGGGGATTCTCCATCAGGTTGCATTTCATCCATTCTGGACTCATAAACATCTCCTTCAGGTAGTGTATCATCCGTACCAGGATCATATTGATCACCACCAGGGTTTACCCCCTCTGTACCAGGCTCATGGTACTCCACACCATATTGTTGGTTTTCATTTGCACCAGATTCAGGGTACTCTTCTCCCGGCATATCAGAAAATTCTCCGCCAGGTTGCATTTTATCTGTACCAGGTTCATGAATTTCCTCAGCAGGCAGTGTGCCACCATATTGCTCACTATCAGGATTAGCTCCTTCTGTACCAGGCTCTTGATACTCCACACCATATTGGTTATCAGCCGTACCAGACCCAGGGTAACCTTCTTCCGGCATATCAATGATATTGTTGCCGAAGATATCTTCACCACTTAGCTCTTCGCCATTAAAAAAAGGATCATCTTTCAGATAAAGGAAGCTGGGGCCAATCAAGGATTCACCACCCGTAATAACAATCTCTTTACGTTTGAAGTTATCAGGCTTTCCAGAATCAGGATCAGGTTGGTTCTCTTTGACATAACGCAGAATACCTCCCCAAGCCTCAAACCGGATGTTTTCTTCCCAGTTTGGCCAGAATCGCGTTTCACGTTCTTCGACTTCCCCAATTTTGTCAGCATCATCCTTAAAAAGAATAATCTGCGGAGGCATTATTTCACCATTGATAAAATCTCCCAGCGTAGGTGTGAGTAAGTATTGGCCTTCATCAATATCAGAAATTTGATGAACTGTAGTTGTCCAGCCACCAAATAGAGCATTTTCATCTAACTTTTCAGAGATGAGTGCAACCTTCCAAGGGCCTTCCAGTCCAGTTGGTACTTGACCTTTAATATCAAATGTTGCACTAAGGTCAAGAGGTTCTCCAACAAAAAAGTTGGCATGACCGCAACCACCCTGTCCAATCTCATCACCTGTTTCGGTATCAATGAATTGAGCACAGACATTGACGTTGTAATCTGTACCACTAGCAGGACTTGTTTGGTCTAAAGGAGTGGGTAGAGTGAATGAAGTTCCAAACAGCAATCTGCCATTTTGCCAGGAGTCATAGATCAGCTCCCAATTACAGCCCTGTTCATCACAGCCTTTATTAAATCCAACATTTAATGAGTAGGCGATTTTTATACCATCAGGGAGTTCAACTTTAGGGCGTTCCCAGCTGAGTGTGACTTTGGCTTTATCTTTTCCTTCTTCAGGTGCAAAAGTAGTCGTACCACCATTGGCTTGCCACTCCTGCATTTTCTTGTCAAATTCTGTACATGGTTCGGTGCTGAATTGACACTCAACAGGCCATTGAGGCATACCGTTGGGAGAGGTCAGGCGCGGGCTGGCATATTGCATACCAATGAGTACTTTTTTCTTGAACTCACGGCGCTCCAGTTCGTTACCATCGGCATCTTTAACTATGATGGTATAAATACCCGATGTGAAATCAGAAATAATATCATCAGGTGTCAGCTCTGTTGGCATTCCAGAATTTCCTGCCTCTTTTTGTTTCATCATCCATGGGTCGAGTACGAAGCGCCTTTCAAGGCTTGGGCTTCCTCCTCGTGGGTCTCCTGCCATTCCAGGAGGATGTTCACTTTTTGGTACAGCATTATCCATAGAACTTCCTGGGGGAGGCATATCATTATAGGTATTAAATAGTTCTTCCTGATCTATCAATTCTATGCTTTCCATACCTGTGCTGGCGGGGTACTCCAGAATTACAGTGAGTGCTTTGGGTTGTGGAGGCATTGTTCCCGATTCAGGTGCTCCAATCATTGTCGCTGCTGCTGTAATATCACTGATGCTGACTTCAGCTCGCAGTACGTCATACTCTTGACCCATGTCACTCTCTGAGGGAATCCATGTTTTATCGGTCATGATATCCAGGCGAAAAATATCAATGCCAGTCAGGTTATCGATATTTTCTTTGTCAAAGAAGCCCAGCAATTGCATGAGGCCAGGTTGGCCTTCTCCGGTTTCCTGAAAGTTTGGATCAAAATGCATCGGGTCAAAATCGACAGGGTCATTCATTTCTACATTGACGATGCCGTTTTCGTCTTTTTCGGCTGAGACTACAGCGTCCAGATCATCTCCTGCAGATTGTTTAAAAGCATTTCTAATATAGTCATCGGTGATGAAAATCGTAAAGACAATGGCTTGTGGAATGTTGAACTCATCATCAAGTGACAGCGTTACATTTTGCCACTCGTCACTTGAAAAAGCAGCGGGAATAACAGCCTGGACTTTTGCCAGTTTCTTTTTGTCATCCTCAGTGAATCCATTGCTGGCTTTTCTCTCAAAAAGCGAGTAAATCTCTTCAAGCCTGTTTTCAAAGGCAGTCATGGCACCATTTTTTGTCAGTTTGAGATCAGAAATATCACCAAACTGTGGATCAAGGCGTAATCCAATTGAGATGGCATCAAACAAGCTTTTTAAATCTGTTGTTTTGCCGGCAATGTATTGAGCGCCGAGGAAGTCAGAGAAAAAGCGGGGCATATCATTATCACCCAGTAACTCATTAAAAATCCGCTTAATGAACTGACGTTTACCTTCATCTGACTCTGTTTCAATGCCCTCAAGCTTTTTGAGATCAATATCGACCTTAACCAGGTCAAGGCCATTAGTAATTGTTTCGTTTGAAAGAAGTGTTCCGGCAGCAGACTCCATCAGCTCATTTTCTGCAAACTGAACCTCTTTTTTTCCTTTTAAATCATTAATATCGTTAATGTAGCTGCCTTTTTCATCTTTAGGTGCTTCAGTGACCATGGATGGAATTTGCACTGCTCCATTTTCTACCAGGCCAATAATGGCTGCTTTTACAGAGTCAATAATACTATCAATAACACCTTGATCGATATCTTGCCCTGCTGTAGCCGATAGAATGGCATTCACAATTGTGTCAGCAACAACCGTTGATTGAGGTGATATTTCCGGGCTATCTATATTGATTTGACCTTGCGGTACTTCAACATTAACTTTCATCTCAATGGCTTTGTCACCATCAATCAATTTGATAAACTTGACAACATAGTGCAGGCCGTCGGCGACATCATCACACTGATAGCCTGGATTTCCTTTGCTGTCATCTTCACCTGTGAAAGTACAATCGATATTGGTATCTAGAAGTTCACCATCAGGTCCAACCACATAAAGTTTGACAATGGCATTATCAGGTGTATTTGCAGGGTTATCGGCAGTACGTGAAAATGCTCTGCTTGTTATGCTTTTGGTGGTAGCGCTATCGTAATCTGATCGGGTAAGTGATGAAAGTGAGATTAACCCTTTGATAATTGAGTTGCCGGAGTATGGTTGATTACTTGAGTTGTCATTTGGAGGATTGTTGTTATCAGGTGTCTTTTTAATCTCATCGACAACAGACGCGATATCACTACATCCTGAGAGTAACAGAGCAGATGAAACGGCAGCTGCCAATATATTCCTTTTTCCTTGTTTCAATGTACTTTCCTCATAAATCAATAAATGAAAAGCACCACTTTCTGGGTAGAAAATACTACCTTGAAAATAGTGCAGCATTTCCCATATCGACGCTGTTTTCGTAACTCTTAATAGTGAAAAATCACATTGTTTACTGTGCAAAAATAAAATCAATAAATAACACATGGTTATGAGAGTGAAGAGGGTATAAGAGATAAAGAATTATGAGGAACTATTGCTGATTCTGTGTTTCCAGCAGTTTTTGCTCGGCTGCGTCAAGAAGCATTAACACGATATCTGCATCCTCTGTGGCTGCGATAATATCACCTCCAGCGAGCCATGCGTCAGCATCTTCTGCAATTGACCAGGCACGGTTGAGTAGCGCTTTTGCCTTGTCATTTTGACTGTTGGCAATACGTTCAGCGCTGGCATTAAGGGTTGCATTGGCTTGACCTACGCGCTGCTGTGCTATTCTTTGAGGTGTTGCTTTTTCTGTAGATTTAGCCTGCTTGTTGTGCCTGGTTATTTGTTTTTCCTGGGCTATGGCAACGGTGTTTACGGGAGGAGGGGAGAAACTCTCACCTTCATCAATAACAAAAATTTTTCCGCCCATATAGGGGTGGTTCTGGCATTGATAGTAAAGCTCTTTGGGGGTGGATTGGGTGGGTGTGAAGTGAATAATTCCCTTATGTATAAATTGGTTCTTGATACCTTCAGTGATGACTCCAGTCCCACGTCCTGATTCATTATTTGAAAAGTAGAGGTCATGTTTAAGGCCAGTGTTTACTTTGAAAGTATACGGTTTACCACGTATCAAAACCAGTGTTTTTCCCTGTTCGCCGTTCACTTCATAAACGGTATCCAGTGCTTTTTCATACCAAGGGTATGAGGTGTCTTTTATAACAGTTTTAATGTTGAATGAGTTTGTTTCTGAGGCTTTTATTGTACTGTATGGATATATAACTATACTGGCGATTGTCAGAAAAACAAATGGTACTGATGTGAGTAATCGATTGTTATTAATTGCCGAATGAAGCATTGTGACCTTTGTTATTGGCTATACGCTTACTTTTTCTTATCGGCTAATGATTTAATCTATTTAGTGGCCGCGCATGGCTTTCATGGTCTCTTCTGACCATTGGATGGCCTCTGCATAACAACTTGTTAATTCGGTAGGTGAAAGGTCACAAAATTTTGCCAGATCCCAGTCTGCATGCTCATAAGTTAAAATACATTGAAGTGCTTCACCCATAATTCCTTCTTTGTTAAGGATGGCACTCGTTACATGATCAGCTAATGGAATCGTTGAAACAACTTCTTGAAGGGGTGTTTCCAGTAGTGCATCCAATGATGAAAACAGGCCTACAAGAAATGCAGATTCCTCTTCCTGGCCTACTTTGTGAGTTAATAACTCACACATTTTAGCTCGTACCAAAGTCGTTAAAATCAATTCATTCGGCTTATTATCAATCTTGGTCAGGGCGATTAATGTTGCCCAGTTTTTAATATTTATTTGACCCAGATAAATAATTGCATCTTGAATGTTAGTGACTTTTTTTGGCAAATTAAAAAATGCAGAATTAAGATAGTGCAGTAATCGGAAGCTGAGAGTGACATCACGGCTGATGATTCTTGTGAATTGCTGTATCTCTGTTTCAGGGTTTTGTAGTGCCGCGATGAGTTGAATAGTATTGAGGCGGTTGGTAGGTAATTTTTTACCTTTTATAATTTTGGGCTGAGCGAAAAAATAGCCCTGAAAATAATCAAAACCTAATTTTTCACAAAAATCATATTCATCCTGAGTCTCAACTTTTTCTGCCAATAATTTTTTGATACCCAGTTTGCGTAGTATTTTTACATGTTCGGTAATTGTAGGTCTATCGAGTGCCAAAATATCAATTTTTATCAAATCAGCGATTTTAACAAGAGGTTTCAGACTCTCGTGATAGACAAAATCGTCTAAAGCGATTCTATAGCCTTTATTAGAAAGTTGCTCCAGTGCTTCAACCAGTTCGTTATTGATTTCAATATCTTCCAGTACCTCAATGACGACACGCTCTATCGGAATCGGTAGTGGGTATGCGCCAACAATAAAATTTCGAGTGGCATTAATAAAAGCATCATGTCGGCCAATGATTTTATCCAGGCCAATTTCAATAAACGCATTGGCTAGAAGTTGATAAGTTGCGCTATCACCATCAATAACATCGGCACTATTTTTTTCACTGCTTCGAAACAGAAGTTCGTAAGCAGTTACATTAAGTTTTCGGTCAAATATGGGTTGTCGGCCAATAAAAATATCTAACATGATGGAGAGTCCAGTGTAAATATATTTCTAGGAGGCTGTCCGAGAATGGAAGTCGTAGCGAGGGAAAGCCATTTCGGCCATATTTGGTGTAAATTTGAGGCGAATAGTTGTTCTATTTAACGAAAATTTACACCAAATATGGCCGAAATGGATTTTCCGCAGTAGACTTTTCATTCTCGGACAGGCTCCTAGGTTATCGGCTGCAATTGGTTTTATAGCAACATTAATGTTGCTAGCCCTAAAAACGCCATAAATCCGATCACATCGGTAACGGTTGTGAGCATGACGCTACCACCCAGAGCAGGATCAGCTCCAAATTTTTTCAGTAATAGCGGAATCATAACCCCTGCTACTGCTGCAATAACCATATTAATTATGATGGCAGCTGCGATGATCATGCCGATCTGCGGGTCAAACCAGAGCCCGGTAATCGTAGCAACTACGATTGCCCATAACACACCATTAATGAAGCCAACACCAAGTTCTTTGGTAAACACGCGTGAAGCATTAGCAAATCCAACCTGGCCAACCGCCATGCCACGAATCACGAGGGTGAGTGTCTGGCTGCCTGCAATGCCACCCATGCTTGCAACAATGGGCATCAATACGGCAAGTGCAACTATTTTATCAATGGTGGTTTCAAACAGCCCAATGACCCAGGAAGCAAGAAAAGCGGTCAGCAAATTAAGCCCCAGCCAGACTGCTCTATGCCGGGCACTGACCAGCACAGGTGCGAACATATCTTCATTTTCATCCAGTCCGCTCATCCCCAGCATTGAATGCTCTGTAGAGTCACGAATTTCATCGACCACATCATCAATGGTTATGCGGCCGAGTAGTTTGCCATGTTCATCAACAACTGGTGCAGAAATCAGATCGCGATGTTCAAAGAGGTGAGTGATTTTAGAAACAGGAGTGTTAACAGGCAGTGCTTGCACGTCACGTTTCATAACGGATGCCACTTGTTTAGTGGGTGATTGGGTGAGTAGATCACTAAGTGGTAATACACCAAGATAGGCATCATTACGATCCACTACAATTAATTTATCGGTAGTATCAGGCAATTCACCGCGCTGGCGCAGGTAGCGCATGACCACTTCTAGCGTGACATCACTACGTACAGTCACGGTATCCGTATTCATCAATCCACCAGCCGTATCTTCTGGGTACGACATGACGGTTTCCAGGCGATGGCGATCCTGTACATCCATAGATTGCAGGACTTCCTGAATCACCGCTTCGGGAAGCTGTTGCAAAATATCTGCAAGGTCATCAGTGGCCAACCCTTCAGTCGCTGCCACCAGCTTCTGTGTATCCATTTCATCAATCAGGGCAGAGCGCACATCATCACTGACATGAGTTAGTACGTCACCTTCATGATCGCTGCTGATCGCGCTCCAGACCAGTTCGCGCTCGTAAACGGGCAGTGATTCCAGTAGGTGAGCAATTTCAGCGGGATGCAAACTATGGAGCATCTGGCGCACGTTGGCTAATGCACCACTCTCCAATGTTTCGGTGAGTAGTTGCAGGCGTTCTTGATGGTGCTGAGTTGCGATTTCAGGCATTTTTGTAGTTATTCCGTGTCGTTCCCCAAGAGGCTGTCGGACTTAGGAGGAATCTACTACAGCGGCGGGAAATCAGTCCATTTTTCCGGTTTTTTTTCGTTAAATAGATCCACTATTCGCCTCAAAATACCGAAAAACCCTCCTTGATTTCCCACTCGCCTCGCTACGATTCCCTAAGTCCGACAGCCTCTTGGCTTTGAAGTTTTAAGGATAGTCTAATTGATGCAAACACTGTTTTGGGACGCAATTCAAATTAAGCAACTAAAGGTGAATTTGATAATTTCCGATATCTCTATTTAAGAAAAATATGGATTTTATAGCTTTTTCATGTAAGGGATTTTTGTGTTATGCATTAGGTTTTATTGAAGTAATGAGACAACAAAATATCGGTTTTACCATGATTGAATTAGTGATCACACTTGTGATTGCAGCTATTTTGTCAGCCATTGTAACACCCAGCTTTCGTACTATGGTAATGAATAATTCTATTGTTGCCCAGACGAACAGTCTGGTCTCAGCATTTCATGTGGCTCGTAGTGAAGCCGCAAAGAGAGACGTGACTGTGGGGGTGGTAGCACTTGAATCGAGTGATAATGGTAACGAATGGGGTAGAGGCTGGAAAATATGGGTAGATACTAATAATGATGGAAACTTCACCGCTGGAGAAGAGGTGATCAAAGAGTTCATGAGTTCAGATGAGCAAAGCAGGCTGGATAGCACAAACGATATTAGTGTTGTGCGTTATAGCGCCGAAGGTTTTCTCATTCCAATGATGCCGATGGTTTTGGAAGTGTGTGACAGCCGTGTTGGTGAAAAAGGCCGAACAGTGACTCTTTCACCGTCAGGTCGAGTGAAAACAGATCATGCTTTGGTGTGTAGTTAATGAATGACTCACACTTGATTTTGAAAAAAGAGATTGGTTTCAGTCTGTTTGAAGCATTGATTGCACTACTGGTGCTATCGATTGGTTTGCTGGGTGCATCAAGCATGCAACTCAGTGCTTTAAATAATAATCAGGGGGCATATAGTCGGTTTCAGGCCGTGAACATTGCCAATGAATTAAGTGAGCGTATACATGCCAATGTAGTTGCTGCGGATAGCGAGCTGTATGCCAATATCGACTTTACAAAATTTGATTGTGATGCAAAGAGTTATGATGGTTCGGTAATTGATTATTGCAGTGATTACAAGGAAACTGATGCCACAGAATGTGCTGCATCACAAATGGCTACTTTTGATGCGTATGAAGTGTACTGTGGCTCAAAGGATCTGTTATTAGGTCGCGAGATTAATATTATTTGTCAGGATAGTGATACGGGTGATGGCATTGATTGCAGCCCTGCATCAATACATACCCTGCAAGTGATCTGGGAAAAAGGTGATTGGGATCAATTATCTGATGGAAATTGCCCTGAAAATAAAGGGTGTATAAATCTGGATGTATTGCCATGAAGCAACATGGTTTCAGCATTGTTGAGGCAATGATATCCATGTTGATTGGAATTATTCTTCTTGCTGGATCAATGCAGGTTTTTATTAGCAGTAAAAAATCATTTCTTTTGCAAGATGCGATATCCCAAATTCAGGATGATGCACGCTTTGCAATTCATTTTATTACACGTGATCTTCGTCATGCAGGTTATCCTCAAGGAAATTTAGGCGTAAATGAAGGTGCTGGTGAAGCATTAGCGTTCGATATTTCTGATAATAAAACATCCAATAATAGCAGTGAGGGTAGCGATCAATTAGCGATTAAATATGAATCATTGGCCGATTGCACAGGTAATGCAACACCACTGAAACAGGGTTATTCAAGAGTCACGATCAATCATTATCGGTTAGATTCAGCGATACTTAAATGCAGTGGCAACAGTGGCAATACAATGGAGCTTGCAGAGAATGTTGAAAAGTTTCATGCACTTTATGGTATGGATACGGATGGAGACGGTGTTGCAAATTATTATCGTAGCGCGGATAACATTACGGGCGGGGCAAGCAACTGGAACAGCATAGTGAGCGTGCGTTTTGCTTTGTTATTTGCTTCGTCAGACTCTGTAGGAGCAAGGCAGAAAGCATTCAGTCTACTTAATGAAGGTGCATATATTCCTCCTGATGATGGCAAGTTGCGTCGTGTTTTTGTTTCAACAGTCATGTTACGTAATCGAATTTGAAAACTGTTTTTTTGAATGTTCCTTAACTGAGCAGGTTTTGTGATGAAAAGTTTCTCTATCCAAAAACAGCAAGGTATCGCATTGATTGCCAGTTTATTGATGCTACTGGTTATGACACTGATTGGATTAACGGCTCTGGAAAGGACAACAATAGAGGAAAAAATGGCTGCAAACAGCCAGCAGAAGGCAATAACGTTTCAGGCGGCAGAGACGGCTATTCAACAATTTATAAGTACCAGTAGCGATACTGTTTATACAAATTCAATTAATAGTGTCGATACGACGATAGCATATCACCAGGAAGGTGATGCGGTGAGCCGTAGTGCTTCCTTGGAGTATCTGGGTGAAACCATTGTGCTAGGAAATAGTATAGGTGATTTAGGTTATGAATTTGAGCTTACCGGAGTAGGCTCTATTGGTGGTACAGCCGCGAGTTCAACGAATGTACAGGGTATGGTTTATATCATGCCTGGTGGCGGTTAAAAGCTAACAATCAATCAGGAGATTGACGATGAGAAAAACGGGTTTTAGCTTGATTGAATTACTTGTTGTCATTGCAATTGTTGGGATATTGGCCGGAGTTGCTTATCCAAGTTATGTTGATAGTGTTAAAAAAAGCCACCGCGCCGATGCTCAAGGTGGGTTGATGGACTTTGCAGCAGCAATGGCACGTTACCAATCTCAAAACCTTACTTATGTCGGTGCAGCTCCCACCGTTCCGGGTACGCCTGCTCCCTCTACTTTTGCAGCGCAAATACCGCTTCATAGCAATAAAAAAACTTATAACTTAACGATACAGGCAGTTACGGCATCGACTTATACATTGCGTGCGACACCTATTAGCGGTGGACCACAAGATGGCGATGGTTATTTGGAGCTGAGCTCTGATGGAAAGAGAGGTTGGGATAAAGATAATAATGGCTCAATTAGTTCGGCAGAAAAAACATGGTAATAGAACGGGTCGCTGCCATTAAGTTAAACAGGCATCGTCCCCATGCTCCAGCGTGGGGATGCATACGGAGTTATTATTATGTTGCGGTATGGGCTCCCACGTTGGAGCATTGGGAACCAGATGAACTCCTTGATTTAATGGCAGTGATGAATAGAACGGGTGGGGAGGTTTTTTTAATAGAAGCAGGTACAGGCTGAAAATTATGAAGTATTTCAAACGCCATTTAAAAGTTCTATTCGCCAGTTTTATCTATATCTTCAGTGCTGGCTTTCCCGCTGTTGCTGAGGATATTGAAATATTTTTTGGCAATGGTTCAAGTGTTTCCGGGCTGATAAAACCGAATGTACTTTTTGTTCTGGATACCTCGGGCAGTATGACAAGTATCGTGGCCGATGGTCAGGGGAAAAGCCGCCTGACGCATATGAAAGAGGCACTGACAGATATCATTTCGGACGCTAACAACGTGAATATGGGGTTGATGCGCTTTACCAAACCGGGTGGCCCCATTTTATTTCCAGTGGCCAATGTGGATGCGGCGTTGAGTGATATTGAATCAAGTGCAGTGGCTTCATCGGTAGTGGTGGCACTTGGTAGCAGCACTGATGATGCAGAAGAAAATAGTGCTGGTGATGTTTTGCTGGATAGCCCAATGTTAGAGCTGGTTGAGGTGACAACGGGTGGTGGTGTGGGTGGTAGCATTGAAGTTCGAGTTTCAGCGAGCAATGATGATGCTGAAGAGCGTGCAAATGGGAGTATGTACCGAAACAGTAGCGACCTTGAGTTGATCCAGGATGGTTCTGATCAAATTGTTGGTGTTCGGTTTCGTAATATCGCAATACCACAGGGAGCAACTATCACCAGTGCCGAAATAGAGTTTGAAATTGATCAATACCAAAGTAGATCAACTTCTTTGAATATCAAAGGCGAAGCCAATGATGATGCGCCTGGATTTTCCAGTTCAAACGGTAATATTTCATCGAGAAATACTACTACAAATGAGGTGGCGTGGCCCAATGTTCCCGTAAAGAGTAGAAATGAGTTATTAACAACTCCCGACTTGAGTCCAATTATTCAGGAAATTGTAAACCGCCCAGGTTGGAGCGGTGGCAATGATATGGTGTTTGTGATCTCTGGCTCAGGTAAGAGGGAGGTTGAATCTTATGACGGTGAACCTGATGCAGCGCCATTGTTGCGGGTGACTTTTAGTGGAACGGGTCCAACGGTTACGGACACCCAAATGGTTGGTTTACGTTTTGCGGGTGTGAATGTTCCTCAGGGTGTGACGATTGATAGTGCCACACTGGAGTTTTCAACTGCAGCGACAAGTAGTGATGCAGCGTCACTCACCATTTATGGTCAGGATGATGATAACGCACCCACCTTTTCCGCCACCAGCAATGATATCAGCAGTCGGGCAACCACTATGGCCTCGGCAGCGTGGAATACGATCCCTGCCTGGAGTAGTGTTGATGAAACGCATACCAGTGTGAATCTCAGCAGTGTTGTGCAGGAGATAGTAAATCGTACCGGTTGGTGCGGTGGTAATGCCATGGTTTTAATTGTATCTGGCAGCGGCTCGCGTATTGCACATGCTTTTGATGCGGGTGGGTCAGGGGCGCCTGTATTACGAATTAATTACGATGAAAATACGATTCCCGCTAGCGGGGGGTGTATGGGCCAGGTCATGACCCGTCGGGTATCAAATGGTAATGATGATGTTGAAGAGAGCAGCAGTGGAGCAGTGAATAATAGCAGCAGTGACCTGGAGCTTGTTCGTGATGGTAGCGACCAGACGATTGGCATACGCTTTCAAGATATACAAATTCCGAAGGATGCTGAAATTTTATCAGCAGTATTAAATTTTGAAATTGATGAACAATACAGCGAATCAACATCTCTGACTATTAGGGGTGAAGCACATGATAATGCGGCTGCATACAATACGGCTGATTCTGGCAATGTGAGCAATCGCTCAACCACAGCCGCTTCAGTCGTCTGGAATAGCTTGCCCAACTTATCAGTCAATACAAAATTAACATCACCTGACTTGAGTGCAATTATTAGTGAAATCACATCCAGAAGTGGTTGGATTGCGGGTAATGCAATGTCATTTGTGATCACAGGCGGCGGCAGGCGAACGGTAGAATCCTATAACGGTGAAGCGGGCGCGGCACCACAACTGGTGGTGATGTATCGCGGAGATGGGGGAGGCACAGAAAAAACAGTTCGAGATCGTCTGGTTGAATTGGTCAATGAACTTCAGCACAAAGGGGGAACCCCCATTGTTGATAGCTTGTATGAAGCAGCGCTCTATTACCGTGGTGAGGCGGTTGACTATGGTAAAACTCGAGGTTTGGGCAGTAATTCTGATAAAAGTAAAACACGTGTGAGTCATCCCGCCTCTTATACAGGTGGAACACTTTATCAACCTGTTGGCTGTAGCGATGATGATCCAGGTGTAACAGCATGTGCCAGCGAAGAGATTCAAGGCAACCCGCAATACATCTCTCCAATTACAGATACCTGCCAGGCTAACTATATTGTCATGCTGACTGATGGTGCAGCAAGCTATAACTCATCAAGCAGTAAAATAGAAGCCATGATTGCCAATAGTTGTGTCGGTTCAGGAAATCAAAAATGTGGTCATGAAATAGTAAAGTTTTTAAATGAAGAAGATCAAATCACCACAGGTATGGATAATGATCAGACGATTAAAACCTATACAATCGGCTTTAACTTTTCGAGTCAATGGCTACGGGATATGGCTACAGAAGGAGGCGGCAGTTTTTATACGGCGGATACAGCATCTCAATTAAAAACAGCATTTGATGCCATTTTAAGAGAAGTGGCGGATACCGAGTCATCATTCGTCTCTCCTGCAACAGCCGTCAATCAATTTAACCGTTTGAAACACAACAGTGAACTCTATTTTGCGATGTTTAAACCGGATGATGATCCAAAATGGAGTGGTAATCTAAAACGCTATGGTATAAATAATAATCAAATTGTCGATGCTAATGGTGATTTGGCGGTAGATACTTCCACCGGTTTTTTTAAAGAGAGTGCGATCAGTTTGTGGTCTGCAGCTGTGGATGGTAAAGACGTTCGTAAGGGAGGAGCGGCCAACGAACTTACCAGCAGTCGTAATGTATATACCTATACCGGCAGTTATCCAATTACTGGGGCGGTGAGCCTGACATCACATCCATTAAGCTATTCCAATACGCTCATCACTAAAGGGTTGCTGGATATTAGCAGTGAAACAGATGCTTATCGTACTGACTTGCTGAAATGGGCCAGCGGTATTGATGTGAAGGATGCCGACGGTGATTCATCGACGACTGATGCCAGAACAGAGATGGGTGATCCAATACATAGCAAACCGGTATTAGTGACCTACGGCGGCACTTCCACATCACCTGATATCACACTCTATATGGCGACCAATGAAGGTTATTTAACTGCAATTGATACTGATGATGGCAGTGAAGTGTTCTCATTTGTACCCAAAGAGCTATTACCCAATCTACGCCTGTTTTATGACAATCTAAGTTCCACACCGCATCCTTACGGGTTGGACGGTGATATCACTATCTGGCGTAATGATGCCAATGATGATGGTGTAATCAGCACATCAACTGCCGGTGATTTTGTTTACTTGTACGTTGGAATGCGTCGTGGCGGCAAAAACTATTACGCACTGGATGTCACGGATCGCAGCCAACCCAAGCTCATGTGGACAATTCAGGGGGGCAGTGGTGACTTTTCCGAATTGGCACAAACATGGTCAAAACCCGTGCGAGGCAAGATCAAGTTGAATGGCATTGATAAAAATGTGCTTATTTTTGGCGGAGGTTATGACGTTGACCAGGATGACGCTACGATACCTGTCACCGATGATGAAGGTCGCGCCCTTTATATCATTGATGCCCAAACGGGTGAGCGATTGTGGTGGGCTTCTTTAGCGAGCGCAGATCTGGTGTTGACTGATATGGATTATAGTTTGCCAGCGGATGTTCGTGTGGTTGATAGTGATCAGGACGGTTATTCAGATACTCTGTTTATCGGTGATATGCATGGACAAATCTGGCGCTTTGATATTGATAATGAAAATAATAGCGGCGCAGCTAATCTTGTGGCAGGTGGCGTGATCGGTGCTTTCGGTGGAAATGATGAAGCAAATAACCGGCGTTTTTATAACGCCATTGATGTGTCAATGGTACGTTATGGAGGCGCGCTCTATTACTCGCTCGGAATTGGTTCCGGATTTAGGGCGCACCCACTAAATAAAGTAATTGAAGATCGATTTTATCTGCTGCGTGACCCTAATGTTGAGCAGAAACCATCAGACTACGCTGCGTATAAAGCCACTGAAAGTGATTTATACGATGCTACGATGAATCTGGTGGGGGAAGGTGCTAACAAGGCAACAGAGAGTGCTTTGCTTAAATCCAAGCAGGGTTGGTATATCAAACTTAATGAGCCAGATGCTTCATATATTGGAGAAAAAGTACTGGCTGAATCGATTACATACAAAAATCAATTATTATTTACCACTTATACACCCGCAGTGATTTCAACAACAGAAGCATGTGCTGCGTCTCAGCTAGGTACATCGAGGGTTTATTCAATCAGTGTTTTTGATGCAACACCTACTGCAAACCGTGATGGCTTGGGAGCAGAGGATAACCTGGTACGTTCCGATCGCTCACAGGCTCTAACAAAAAGTGGCATCTCTCCAAAAGTTACCATTGTATTAACCGATGAAGACGGAGGTGATGGTGCGATGGCGTTGTCAGGGACAGATTTGATTGATGGTTTGGATCTTGAGCCTATTCAAAAAACGTACTGGAAGCAAAAATCAGATTCGTCAGCAGTAGTGAGTCAATAAGGAGTGGTTATGAACTCTCCATTTTGTGACGTGTGACTTAAAACAATAGGCACAAATGCCGCAATAATAAGGGTAGTTCAGGTGTTTTATTTTTAAACTGTCAAAGCAGGAAGGGTCAATGTTTGAGGTAGAAACGAGCACACGTATAATTTGCTGTGAGAAAGATTGTGAAGTGTTGATTATGACAGGAGAAAATGAATACCATGAAGTGAGCGGTTCAATCGGTGATTATGATGGTATGAATTTTGATTGGCTTGATCTGGGTAAAGTTCGAAGTGTTGAATTGCCCCCTATGCTTTGTTCTTAAATAGGTTTGCTACTTTTGTGGGTGGGTACTTTAACACCTCCTAAGTGGCATTATGGTAAAAGGTGCTCGTTTTCAAAGAGCGACTCAATCGTTTCGCGCTGTCTGATTAAATGCATGGTATCACCATCGACCATCACTTCGGCGATGCGAGTGCGAGTATTGTAATTTGAACTCATGGTAAATCCGTAAGCGCCTGATGAGCGGATTGCAAGCAGGTCACCTTGTTGAATATCAAGTGCTCGATTTTTCCCCAGAAAATCTCCTGTTTCACAAATGGGTCCGACAACATCATAAAACTGTTTTTGGCCTTCACCTTTTTTTTGTACAGGTACAATTTCTTGCCAGGCGCTATAAAGTGCAGGACGCATTAAATCATTCATTGCAGCGTCAACAATTGCAAAATTTTTATCACCCTGCTTGATATACTCTACCTGAGTGAGTAATACACCAGCATTACCGACAATGGCTCTTCCCGGTTCGATGATAATTTTATAATCTTTGCCGCTTATCTCTTTTGTTATTGCTGCTGCTAACTCATGGGGCTGCGGAGGTGTTTCGTCTTGATAGGAAATACCCAGCCCCCCCCCTAAATCCAGGTGTCTAATCTGGGTGCCATCGGCCTTGAGTTGGTCGGCAAGATGGGTGATACGTCTAAGGGCATCAATAAATGGAGCGATATCCGTGAGCTGTGACCCAATATGGCAATCAATTCCAATGACGTTAATATTTGATAGTGAATCTGCATGGCGATAGAGTTCAGGTGCCTGTTTAATATCCACACCAAATTTATTCTCTTTCAGGCCTGTCGAGATATAGGGGTGAGTTTGAGCATCGACATCAGGATTAACACGCAGTGATACAGGTGCAGCTAACTCTAGCTGTCTTGCAATAGTATTAATGCGCTCAAGCTCCGGCATTGATTCGATATTAAAACAGTGAATACCAGCTTTGAGTGCTTGCTCAATTTCATCGGTACGTTTTCCCACACCGGAAAATACGACTTTGGCGGGATCACCTCCTGCACGTATCACACGAGCCAGCTCACCGCCCGATACAATATCAAAGCCTGAACCGAGTCTCGCTAACAGGTTGAGTACGGCAATATTAGAGTTGGCTTTAACGGCATAACAGATCAGATGTTCATGCTCTTCAAATGCATTGTTGAATGCATGCCAGTGTCGCTCTAGAGTGGCGCGGGAGTAAACATAGCAGGGTGTGCCATGCACTTCGGCAATTTTTTGTAGTGCGACATCTTCAGCAAACAGTTGTCCGCTTTTATAATTAAAATAATCCATAAATATGATTTATTAGTGATTGTCTGTTGAGTTTTCAGTTTCAAATGGCAAATAAAGGTCACCTTTTTGCCCGCAACCGATGAGCATCATAGCGATTAGAGAGAAAAAAATCAGAGAAATTATAAAACGATCTGTTTTCATGTGAATTAAGCCAGTTTGTGCTAAAAAATGAAGCTCTGATATTAACGCATTCAGATTCAAGCTGCTTTCTGCAAGGCCGTTAATGGAGAAAGGAATTATTACTTAATTGAATAAGGATCGTTGAGTGCCTGCCTCACAGGAGAGAGTCCGAGATGCAATGTTAAAAAATAATTCACTATTTTTATGGACTCCTGTTTTACTGGGTCTGTTAGCTGCGATCATTTTTATTGTCTTCAATACAACAGGCTCCTAGGAGAGTGGTTTCTGTGCTGGTTGAGTGCTTTGCCGAGTCAAGTGGACGGCTGGATAGGTCGATTGAACTGGCAGAAAAAACAGCATTGGAGGTATCATGATAAAACCAAATGCACTTGCTTTAGATTGAAGTCATCACATTGATATCAGTCACCTGAAGAGATTGGCTCAAGTTTTCAACCAGAACTTGTGCAGACAGTATGTTGGCCGTTGCTGCAACAACCGCATCAGAACCTTCAGCGCCTTTTCCATCCAGTGTGCCATCTACTAAATCTGCTGCCAGCGCTATAACTAACTTCTCTTGAGTCCAGCTTTGATCTTCAGCTGATAGCGTAATATATGTGCGGTTTAACCACTCACCTAAAGTGACACTGGCTTTTACAAATGATGCTACGTTTTCTTCGTTGATTTGTGAAGCCACAACATCAAGCAGTATATCGTTGTTCAGTCCAAAATTTACAGAGTTGGTGATCTGTAATTTAGCCAGGCTGATATTACGAAGATTTAAAGCACCGCCCATAGCTTGTGCGCTGTGGGTGATCAGTGTGGTGAAAGAGTTAATATTTGCAGTGGTTTGACTGTTATTTTCAATCACTGAAACCATATCAAACAAAGGTGCTTCGTTAGTCACGGTATTAATACCGCCATCAATAGAGACAATCAGGGGATAGCTCGTACCTTCAGGAATATTTACTGAGTAGTGAGCGCTATCATCACTGATGCTTGTAGCCACTATGTTACCGTTTGAATCTTTGATCGTGATGTTGGCTTTGATAATAGGGCTGTCACCGACAGTGCCGCTCAGATCAAGGCTATTGTTGTTAGAAGTCAGACTGGCCTGGAGTCCATTAGAGGTTGAGTTGACTGCTACTGATTCAGCGCCGCCACAAGCGATTAATGTGCTTGATAGTGCAATAACAGAAACTAATTTTGGTGTAGAACTGATAAGTGACTTCAACATTTTAAATACCTCAACTATTTAAATGCCCAACTTGAGATCTATTATCTCGCAGAGCGGTCAGGCTTACTGAGGTGAGGTTATCTATTGCTCTGTGAGGTTAATCACAAAGGGGAGGAGTCACTTATTTTTAATGAATAATATTCAAATAAATAGTGGTTTTAACACCTTTGTTTATATAGGTTTTTAGGTATACTTGGCACTTTTTACTCACATAGAGCCAAAAAGATCCAATAATGAAAAACAGTCAGTTTAACCAGGATTTGCTGAACTTCTTGGGGGTATCTCCTACACCTTTTCATGCCGTCGAAACAATGGCTTCGCAGTTTTTATCAGCCGGGTTTGAACGTTTGAATGAAGCGGATTGCTGGAGGCTTGTACCGGGTCACCGTTATTTTGTAATACGCAATGACTCTTCAATTATAGCTTTTACTATGGGTTATGGAGATATTGCTGAATCCGGTTTTAGAATGACCGGAGCACATACCGACAGTCCATGCTTAAAAGTTAAGCCGTTGCCTGAAATTATAAAGTGTGGTTATTACCAGTTAGGCGTTGAGGTCTACGGCGGTGTGCTTTTAAACCCATGGTTTGATCGTGACCTTTCAATGGCCGGGCGTGTGAGTTACTTGACCGCTCAAGGTTCACTGGGAAATGCATTGATTGATTTTAAAAGCCCTATTGCTGTGATTCCCAGTTTGGCCATTCATCTCGATAATAATGCAAATAAAAACCGCACTATTAATCCACAAAAAGATCTGCCTCCGCTGCTTTTTTTATCAGAAAATAGCAACCAATCTGACTTTCATGATTTATTACTTCAGCAATTACTGGAGCAGGATAGATCCAGCGATGTGGCAAAAATACTTGATTATGAGATCAGTCTTTATGATACCCAGCCGCCCGCATTGATTGGCTTGCATAAAGAGTTTATTGCCAGTGCACGGCTGGATAATTTATTGAGCTGTTATACGTTGATGAGTAGCTTGATTAAATCAGGAACAGATAATCAGCACTGTAACTTGATGGTATGCAGTGATCATGAAGAGGTGGGCAGTGCTTCGGCTTGTGGAGCGCAAGGCCCTTTTCTTGAATCGGTGCTTTCACGCATTTGCGGAGTGGGCGAAAATCAGATAAGAGCGCTGGATCGTTCAGTAATGATTTCAGCTGATAATGCGCATGCAGTGCACCCCAACTTTTCAGAAAAACATGACGCAAACCATGGGCCGATACTTAATGAGGGGCCTGTGATAAAAATGAATGCAAATCAGCGCTATGCATCAAATAGTGAAACAGCGGCACTGTTTCGCCATCTGTGTGAACAGGTGCAAGTGCCTGTGCAGAGCTTTGTGGTGCGTAGTGATATGGGGTGTGGTTCGACGATTGGGCCAATCACAGCGAGTGGTGTTGGTATTAAAACACTGGATATTGGTGTGCCGACCTTTGCCATGCACTCTATTAGAGAGCTGGCCGGTCACCGTGATGCTTATTCTCTGTATCAGGTTTTACAGCAGTTTTATCACCATGAAAATTAAAAATTTTATGTTTGTCTTTGAGGAAAACAAAGATACCAGCAGGTAGCATGCCAAGCCATAAAATTTTTGCAAAGACATTGGTTAGGTTGTTAAGTTGTTTTATCAGGTTGATGTCTGCATGAAGTGAAAATCGGGTGTAATGAATGCTGGATCGAAAAAACTCTTTTGGAGCGTATAAAAACCAGCTTATATCGCTATTGAGTACCTCTTTATGTGCCATGCTTAACCCTGGTGCGGCCTGCTTTTTTCTGGAATGGAATGATAGTTGGTCAGTACGCCCCTCTTCATTTATATACCATGTAACAAGTGTTTCATTGATATAGCGGGTTTTGTATTTGTGGCTGATTTTTCGCCAGATAATATCCGTCTCAAAGTTTCCTTCAAAATCTGGAAAAGGGAATTGCTTTAAAATATCTGTTTTTATTACCCCTTTTTTTTCTCCACTAACATGATATTTATATTTTATTTCCAGTGCATTTGAATCGATACTATCTTTTGGAAATCGGTTGCCGATGGAATTTCCGGCTTGATCGCAGCAAAGCCCTGTGACACCTGAATATTGTTCCTTGATATTGTCGGGGATAAGAGTCCAGTGGCTTTTAAAGCGCTCCAGTGCATTGGGTTTACAGGAATCATCAGAATCCATATTAAAGAACAGCTCACCCTGAGCTTTTTCGACACCATGATTGAAGGCACCATGCCAGCCGATATTTTTTTTTAGTAAAATAAACCTGATTGGAAAATCTGCTCTGTTTTTCCACTCTTCAACCAGAGCTTTAAGTTCTTCACAATTTTTTGTTGAACCATTATCAATGACGATCCATTCAAAGTCCCTGAATGTCTGCATCATCAAGCTATCAAATACGCGATGCAGGGTGTTTGCTCGATTGTAGACGGAAGTAAAAACCGTAAAACCATATTTATATTGATTCATGGGGCTCACTATTTTGGGGAGGGAATTGATTAGTATTGCGTCTATCCTTTTTCCTTATGTTATTAAGAGCTGTAGACCCTTTATGAACTCTGCGATCTCCCGGAATTCGCCGGTCAAGCATAACTGGAATATCGGAAGGTAAATAGACTAAATGGATATCCAGTTCACTGCATACTTTTTTGAGGCGTTCTCGTTTGTCACTATTAGGGCTAAACATGAGCCAGATTTCGTTAATACCATGGACTTCATGCAGAGTTGGAATATCACTCTCTCTTCCCATGACTTGGTAGTTAAATACGCGCCGACCTCTTAATTTGGGCTTATCATCTAAAAAGCCGAGCAAAGATGATTTGACTAAACCGTGGTGAAGCCAATGAGCAAGTGCCACTCCTTTTCTGTTGGCACCATAAATCAGTATATTTCGAGGCTGTTCAATAGATAGAATATGTTGTTTTTCGAAGCGCATTCGGTGCAACATATATGGAGTCGTTAATAGTGAAACCAATAGAAACCAATACATTGGCATGAGAGGTAACCATTGAAATGAGCCTATATTGTAATGCAGTAATCCAAAGCCAATGAGTAAAACAGTGCTGATAACAGCAGCTTGGTGCAGTGCATCTTTGAGTGAAAAGTAGCGTTTAATACTCATATAACAGCGACCAATAAATTTCCCACTGATGACCAATAATGGAAATAGCCATAGACCGTGATAGAAGATGGTGCTGTTGCTGGCAACAGGAAAACCTGAAAAACAGAAAATATTAGCAATGAACCAGGCCAGGTTAGTTAATACAATATCCATAAACAGGAGTGTTTTATTCTCTCTAATAAAACCGACCCAGTTAATCGTGCCAATTAAGCTGACAAATATCCCCTGACCGATCTGCTTGATATCTTTTAAAACAGTGGCTTCACGAAAATAGGTAATATCATTGTCTGCTTTTTTGGGGAACAGTTCTCGTCGATAAAACTCTTCTGCATCTTCATCGGCAGGATAGAGTTCGGATTCGTTGCGGTAAGCGATCTGGTTGGGGCCAAATATGCCGGGTAGATAATTTAGTACTTGTCGATAGTGGCCGGTAAACAGATCTTCATAGCGAGTGCTTTCCGGGCGTGGGCCGACAAATGACATTTCACCGACCAAAATATTCCAAAGTTGTGGCAATTCATCCAGCTTGGAGCGCTCCAGTAGTTTTCCCACACGAGTCATTCGGGCATCACCCGAAACAGTGACTCCTGGCCCTGCTGTTTTCCAGTTAAGGGGAAATTTACGGAATTTATGCATTTTGAAATATTTGCCATGCAGCCCCAATCTTGTTTGGGAAAAAATAACGGAGCCAGGCGTTTCGATATAGATGGCAATGGCAATAAGCAGACCGAAAGGCAGCGCAATCAACAGACCGATTGCAGCCATGGTGATATCCAGGGTGCGCTTATACTGGTTATTCATCTCTTGGTGATCATAGAGGAGCCATAATCATAGCGCTTGTGTGAGTGTGTCAACGACATATTCAACATCACTTTTTGATAGTGCCGGATGGAGTGGGAGTGTGATAACTCTCGAGCAAAACTCCTCAGTATGCGGCAGCGTCACATCAGGCGTCAGTTTCTTATAAAAACTGAAATGGTGTATGGGTGGATAGTGAATACTACTCTGGACACCAGCACGACGAAGTTGAGACATAATATCTTGCCGATTACTATATTCAGGCAAAATGACAGGTAATAGGTGTGCCGATGTTTCATGGTTTGTAGTAAAAGGCAGACTGACCTCAGACAGATTGATCTGAAACACTTGTCGGTAATGGTTTGTGAGAACCTTTCTTTGACGGTTAAACGAAGGCAGCCGGGCTAATTGCACCAGACCCATGGCTGCACGTAGCTCGTCCATACGATAGTTGTAACCGAGTGTGATCACATCATATGAGAAGGCATGGCCGCGTTGTCGGTCCAGAGTGCTGCTGGTCATTCCGTGGCTGCGTTTCTGGCGAATCTTGTTGAGCACTTCGGCGTTACGTGCAACGGCCATGCCGCCTTCAGATGTCGTCATATTTTTATTGGTGAAAAAACTGAATGCGGCTGCATCGCTGAGTTGGCCGACAAGTCTCACTGCGGGAGCATGAGCTGCATCTTCAATTAATAATAAATTATGGTCATCGGCAAATTTTCGCCATGCGGGCAGGTCAACGGTATAACCGCCATAATGCATCACTATAACGGCTTTGGTGGCGGATGTGATTTTAGTGGCGGCATCATCCAGAGAGATATGGGGTGACGATATGTTGTTAATATCGACAAATACAGGTTTGGCACCACTGTATAAAACAGCATTTGCAGTGGCTACAAATGTGAGTGATGGAATGAGCACTTCATCACCGTCACCAACACCCAGCGCCTCAAGGCATAAATGTAGCGCTGCAGTGCAAGAGTTCACTGCAACTGCATCGCTAACTCCGTGGAGTGTAGCAAAATCTTTTTCAAAAGTGGCTACTCGATCACCCATGGTGAGCCAGCCACTATCAATCACATCACAAAGTGTTTTTTTTTCCGGATCACCTAAAACCGGGTCACCTAATGCAATGAATGGTGAGAAGTCCTGTGTGTTATTTTTTTGTGATTTTTTATCATTGTTCATATATATTTAAATTCCTAAAATATACGACTGATTATCTTTAAATTCATCTTGCGCACGCTGAAAATCTTCAGGGCGGCCAATGTCAAGCCAGCATCCTTGGTGCGGAGATGTGTAGATAGGCAGGTCTTTATCCAGCATGGTAAAAACCAGATCATCAAAACCAAATGGTAAGCCTGGTGGAATGAGGTCAATGACTTTGGGGTCCATGCAATAAATTCCCATGCTGACTGTAAAGTCCATGGAAGGTTTTTCACGAAAAGAGGTGATGCGATTATTTTTGCTCTCAATGACACCAAGATCGACATCAATCGTTTTAGTTGTTGTCGCTACAGTGATGAGGCCACCGTTATTTTTATGGTTTTCCATCAGGTGGCGAACATTAATGTCAGTGATGAGATCACCGTTGAGCATCAAAAAAGGCTCATCCAGGTGCTCTTTCATCAGGTGCAGTGCACCCACCGTTCCTAAGGGTTCGGTCTCTTCAGTGTAGTGAATATTCAAGCCCCATTGTGAACCATCACCTAAAATAGAGCGTAGCAGGTGGCCGAGATATCCTGTGGTGATATAGGTTTCTGTGACACCATTACGACGCAACCATTTAATGAGAATTTCAATAACGGGAAGTCCAACAACGGGCATTAATGGTTTAGGTAGAACCAATGTATAAGGGCGTAAGCGTGTCCCCATACCTCCTGCTTGAATCACTGCTTTCATTGTTGGTTGCTCTCCAGTTTAAAAAGGGTTTGAACCTCTTTATTGTTTGATCTGATAATCAAGTATAAAAATCATCTGGTACGCATAAGGTTCGCTAAAGCTCATCTAATACGGGCATAAGATTCGCTAAAGCTCATCTAAACATTCTTGTACTTAGGGTCGTCAGGGTTGAGCAGCACTTTGTGGTCAATAAGGTACTTGATCTCTTTGATGCCATCAGCCACTCGTTGCGTTATCTCAAAACCCAGCTCATTTTTAATTTTGTCGAAGTTGACACGGTAGTCTCTTGGATCCTCATTTTTTTGAATATAGCGAACTTTGGCATGGGGGATTTGTTCTTTGATTTCATCAATGAGCATCTGTTTTTGGTAGTTTTCTTCGGTTGAACCCACATTGAATACGTTATAAGCCACTTTTTCTTTTTCCCTTTTTAATACCAGGAGCATGGCGCGGGCAAAGTCATAAACGTGACAATATGGCCGCCAAAAATCTTTACCAAAAACTTCAAGTGATCGACCCATCGCCAGCTCTTTAGTGAATTCATTGACTGTTAAATCAAAACGAACCCGTGGAGAGACACCATAAACGGTTGCGAAGCGTAATGCTGTAGGGCAGAAAGATGTGCTCTGATCAATCTCATTAAGAATAAAATTTTCAAACTTCACTTTAAGTTCTGCATAGAGGGAGACCGGTGAGAGTGGTGAGCTCTCTGTGACGTAACTTTCAGGATCAGACATTTTTCCGTAATTGCTACAAGTCGATGCAAAGATGAATCGTTCTACGTTATTTTCAATTGATTGTTCGACAAGATTGACAGAACCTTCCCAGTTTGTTTTATGAGCCATCTCTGAAAACCTGGAGCAGGCCGGGTCGCCGACAATGGCTGCCAGATGAACAACGGCATCAATTTTGTATTCATCAAAAACAGTTTTGATATCATCGGGATTGTTAATATCACCATGCACAAAGCGAAAGTTGGGGTGATGCCAGACTCCCAGTATGGTTTCACCACCGAACATGAGATTATCGAGTGTGATGACATTATAGTTATTGTTAAGAAGTAATCGGACAAGGGGAGAGCCAATATAGCCCGCGCCGCCGGTCACTAATATGCTTTTTGATCGTGTCATTGCTACTATCCCTGTTTGTGCAAATTAAATTAGGCTAAATGTAATTTTGCGATTTCACACATATTCATTGAGCGCATTCCATATTTCTTATTAAGATGTAGGTAATGTGCCAGTATGTTGTTTAATATCGACCGATTCTCTTTTGTGTTTACCCCAAAATTATGTGGGTGCCACCAGAGGTGGTATATCAAGCCATTTTTTGCAGCATGAGTCATGGCAGATGTGATGCGTTTCAGGCGAAGTGGCTCGAGTATTGCGAGTGGTGGCAGGTATGGACGTAAAAAACGGCTGGAAGGAATATTTATTGGATATTGTCCCTGAAGTTGTTCTGGGTGGTAGCAGTGATACCCTGAAAGATTGATATAGTCATCAATACGCCGAATAACTTTTCTGCTAAAAGAGTGAGACTCTCTTTTCGATGCTTGATAGAGCCATGATTGTTCATTGCCTCGATAGGCAATTATGCCTAACTTTTTTATGATTTCCAGATAAGTCTGATTATATTGATTACGTGGGAATATGAGTGATTTGATTTCGATATTGATCTGTTTGGCCGCGAGAATTGCGGCTTCTATATCTGCTTTGAATTCATCAGCTGTTTGGCCCTCTTCCAGGCAGTAATAGTGAGAGAATGTATGAGTACCGATCTCCTGACCCGGGTAAAGTTTTATTAAATCAATTAATGATCTTGCAAAATGGTAAGGGTCTGAATCTTCATCATTGCCTAAATTATTGCTTTCAATATAGGGATAGGGTGAGAGATTCTTATTACTGTAATTGGGGTGAACTTTGGGTAGGTTCTCCTGAAGTGCGTCTCTGTTGTTGAAAAAAAGAAGCCCTACTGTAGACCAGGTCGCATGAACTTGATGAGTTTTGAATTGTTCAAGAAAATAGGGAACAGCTTCACGGCCACCGATTAAACGCTCTTGATACTCTTTCAGGGTAAAAAGGTCTCTAAGCCCCCAGTAAAGCTCAAAGTCGAGTGAAATTGTAAATATTCCCTGCGACATAACTATTTAGGAACGTTCACGAAATAATTTCTACGTCATGGTTGCAGAAGTTATTCCATGTTCGTTCCTAAGTTAATGAACCATTATTTTTCAAAAACAGTTTACAGATCACTTTTTAACCCCCATGAATTTCATAATTGTTTGATTGATTTTGTTTGCATCATATTCATTCTCGGCAAACTCTCTTCCAGCAAGACCCATGATGGAGATAAGCTCAGGTTGTTGAATGAATTTTTCCATGGCTTGAGTCAGTGCAGTGATGTTGCGTACAGGTACAATATAGCCATTTACATCGTTAATAATGCTCTCTTTGCAACCGGGTGCATCGGTGGTGATCACAGCTCTTCCCATGGCGAGGGCTTCCATAACTGTGCGCGGTCGGCCTTCATGGTAGGAAGGGAGCACATAAATTGAACTGTCAATGATAGCGGGGCGTACATCCTGGTGGTATCCCAGATATTCGATACTTCCTGAGTCAATGTAGGGTTGTAACTCTTGTTGAGTGATGGCTGTCGGGTTGTCATCAAAGTCACCCACGAGTCTGAAATGGATATTTTTATATCTTTTTTTCAGTTTATGCGCTGCTTCCAGGTATTCATAAATTCCCTTGTCTTTTAATAAACGGGCGATCATTAAAAAAGATATTTTTTCAGGGTAAGGTGCTAATGAGAAGTGATCAATATCCAGACCAATGCCATTTAGTATGGATGCTTGTTGTTGAGTCACCAATTTTTTATCAATAAAAATATTCAAATTATCTGTATTCAAAAAGAGTACATGATGATTGAAACGTAACCCTGAGCGATAAAGCTGGCTGGCGATAAAGCCGATCAGTCGGCTTTTTATTCCCATGCCGGAGAAGGCATAACCTAACCCTTCAATAATGGAAAGTATTTTAGGTATGTTTGCTAATCTGGCAGCGATAGAGCCATAAATAACGGGCTTGATGGTGCAACCAAAAAAAATATCGGGTTTTAACTTTTTAAATAGCAACATCAGTTGAATAACGGTTCGCATATCATGAGCCGGATTCATACCAGTTCTACTTAATGTTACTTCATGACACTCTGCTCCCATGTTTGTGAGGATAGTCTTGACCTCTACGGAGAGATCAGGAGCACAAGCGAAGAGTTGATGCCCTTCATCAAGCAAGGTTTTAATCAGTGCACCACGGAAATTGATGAGCTCCCGATCAAAACTATCAAGAATGACGATTCGAGCCATATATTTTCAATCTTATCTCTTGATTATGTGATGAAGCAGCTTGTCTAACGGCTCCCAAAAACCTGAAATCAGACTGGCAAAACTGCGTTGCGAATATCCGCGTCCTATGCCGATTCGCGGGATCTCATAAGGATTGAAAGTAAAGGGTAAGTAGATTCCCCGCTCTGTATTGACAGCTGCTTTAAAGCCTGCTTTTTTAAAAATTTTAAGGTGATGGGGTTTATAATAACCATTTGGGGCTGCAAAAAATTTTACATTACCAATGAACGGGGTGAGCTCTGTTATGGATTGACGTACTGTTTCATTGACCTGTTTATCGGAGAGTTGTGTCAGTATTTCGTGGTTGTGAGTGTGTGAACCGAGTGTAATCAAATCACTTTCTGCAAGCTTTGACAGTTCATGATGTGTGAGTGGACGATATGCTTCATAAGCTTCATCAGAGAATTGTGTGATTCCTTGAGAGGGTAGAAATTCATGGTCAATATAGTCTTCGAGTGCCCGGGGCTTGAGTTGTTTGCAACGCTCTTCAAATGCTCTTCGTGTGTCAAATGACATTTTTCCACGAGTGGCCAGATAGACTTTATCCCACCAGAAAAGCTTGTTGGAGTCGACCATGCCCGTGGTAATAAAAATCGTTGCCGGGAGTTCGAACTCTTTAAGAATCGGAAATGCGTATTGGTAATTATTGGCATAGCCATCATCAAAAGTGATGACCGCTCGAGGCTTTGAGACAGGGGTAGTCTGATCTTTTAAGATGGACTCTAGCGTACATACGTCATAGTGCTTTTTTAGCCAGGCCATTTGAGCCCTGAATTCATGAGCCTTGATCTGCAGCCAGTCACCACTATCAACAGTGCTCTCATCAGACATAACACCGTGATACATCAAAACAACAACTTTATGTTTGTTTAGAGCCCTGAATAGGTGGCTGATTCCACTGTAGTAACAAAGTTGGAAGAGTAAATTTTTCATCTCATGTTGGGCTCAGTTGAGTGTAAAGAGCTTCCCAGCGATCTAATACCTGTTCGATATCATATTCCTTTACTGTATTTATTCGTCCAGCAGCGCCCAATGCTTTAGAGGCCGCATCAGTAAGCGACATCGTTTTATTCATGGCTTGTGCCAACGCTTCCGGGCTTTGGGGTGGCGTAATAAAACCTGTTTCACCATCGATTACAATTTCACTATTCCCTCCCACATCGGTGGCAACTATAGGTAGAGTGGCGCTGCTGGCCTCGAGTAATACCATGGGCAACCCTTCCCATGCGGAGGACATTACATAAGCATCAGCTGCATTCATTAAGTTCGGGATATCATTACGGATACCCAGGCAGTGAACGTACTCTGTTAAGCCATTTTCGATAATCTGCTTTTTTATCAGGGCTTTTTGTGGCCCATCTCCAGCAATAAGTAGTTGTGGTTTTTTTGCGAAATCAAGCTTTGCAAAAGCACTGATCAGGTTTGGGTAATCTTTGGCATCAACCATTTGTCCAACAGCGAGCCAGACAAAATGGTCTTGAACATCGAGATCCATACGTACTTTTTGTCGTATCATCGGATTGGGTGTTAATGAAGTGGTGTCCAGCCCGTTAGGAATAAAGTGGATTTTATTTGGTGGAGTCAGTTTTTTTTCAACGTATTTATCAAGAGCGGCCTGGCTGACATGAGTCGTCATATTGGCTAGAGAGTCAGTCCAGCGGTAGGCAAGCTCCAAGGCTTTACTGCCTTCATCAATACTATGCGCAGTGGATATGACTACTGGTATAGGGGTGATCAAGCGAACAAGCCGTCCGAGTAAGTTGGCATGAACCATATGGCAGTGAAGAATATCAGGTCTCCATTTACGTAGCAGTCGAGCCAGTCTGAAAATTGAAACAGGGTTGGGTACGCCAGGTTTCATCTGTAGTGATATCAATTCAATGTGGGCATCTTGCAGCTTTTTTGACAGGACTTCGGCATGACCGGATACCATGCTGATAAACCGAATTTTCCAGCCACGCCTTGCCAGATTAATTGCAAAATCGGTGGCCACAGTTTCGGCTCCACCATGCTTGAGGCTTGTAAGAAGAAAACAGATGGATGAAGGGTGATTCATAATCTATTAACAGGTTTGGGGTTGATCAAAAAAATAGCTTGAAATAAGTATCTGTAACCTTGCTTTGTTCATAAGGCTCCCATGCATGAGGGGGTACTTTGAGTGGTGATTCCAGGCTTTTAAACATATTAGCGGTGAGTGTTTGCATATCATGGATTGGAGAGAGTCGTCCGTATTCGCCATGATTCAGAATTTCTGCAGGGCCAAAAGGGCAATCTGTCGAAACTGCCGGGATTCCAAGTGCAACGGCCTGAATCAGCGCATTAGGTGAACCCTCCCAGGATGATGAGAGAACAAACAGATCAGCCTGAGCTATATATGCAAAAGGGTTATTTACAAAACCAGGCAAAGCAACATGAGCTTCAATCTTAAGTTTGCGTATCAGCTTTTCCAGTTGCGTACGCTCTTCACCTTCCCCCATGATCAGGAGCCGTGCGGTACGCTCTTTAAGCAGCTCTGAGAATGCTTGAATCAGCATGGTAAAGTTTTTCTGCTCAGTCAATCGGCCAACGGCAACAACCAATGGAATATTTTTATGGTCAGGCCAGGGTAATTTAACAGGTTGCTTTGATTGCTCATAAAGGTCTGGTGTGATGACCGGGTTGTAAACAGTATGAATCAGCGACCTTGGTACATGGCCATTTTTTTCCAAATCATCTGCAACACCTTCTGAACCCGCAATCACACCATCCGCTTTAGGATAAAGCCACTTTATTAATTGGGGTATTATGCTGTCACGAGGGTCAGGAGTGTTAAGGTGGGTAATTGTATTAGCTTCGCGCACAAATAGTTTTGTTGGAGCTTGTGCAAATTGTTTGGCAATGAGTGCAATGATGTTGGCATGATTAAGAGTGGCTAACATTACCGTGGGTTGTTTTTGGCGCAGGTAACGGGTAAGGCCGGGAATGCAACTGATCGTATGTTTACGGTTTAGCTCGACAATCCGGACTGATTTGGAGACTTCACGGGTATAGGGACCTGTTAATTGTCCTAATACAAGATCAACTTCAATACCACGTTCTACAAAACCATTGGCAATATTGAGCATAACGCGCTCTGCTCCGCCCCCCGCAAGGCTGGGTAAAAAGAGTGCAAGTTTACGTGAGTGTGTTGATCTCATTGAGCTTCCAGCCATGCTTGAAACATCAGGACGTTCCATAGGCAGTGCTCCCAATCTTGTTTTCCATTAATATGTTCATGCCACTTTTTTACGATGGGTTCCGGGTTGAAATGGCCTTCATTTTTTAATCGTGTTTCATCCAGCAGTGTTGCGGCCCACTCTTTTAATGGGCCGCGTAGCCATGCTGCGATAGGAACACTAAATCCCATTTTTGGACGGTCAACAAGTTTACGGTCGACGTACTTGTAAAGTAGCTGACGTAGAATCCATTTGCCGGTGTTATTACGATATTTCATTGAAAGAGGTAGGCGTGCAGCAAATTCGGCAGCCCGGTGGTCAAGCAGAGGTACACGAGCTTCAAGGCTAACAGCCATGCTAGCTCGATCCATTTTTACCAGAATATCATCAGGCAGATAGGTCATCATGTCTGTGGCTGCCATATAGCTTTCCAGGCTTGTTACCGATTTTCGCCACTGCGGATCGGTGAGTGGAGTGACGGGCATTTCATTGATTTTGAGCAGCTGTACCGGATCTTTCCAGTGTGATATTCCACGGCAATAGAGCGCCTGGTCATTATCGATCTTTAAAATATCAATGATGTTTTGGCTGGTATGACAATCTTTGGAGGTGGTTTTGGATAGCGTTGTTATTGCCAGTTTTTTCAAAGATTGAGGAAGCAGGTTTACTTTTTTCCATCTGTTTATGGTGGATGTATAGTGCGAGTAACCATAAAAAAGTTCATCGCCACCATCACCTGATAGTGCGACGGTAACGTATTTTTTCGCAAGCTTTGATACTATACAGGTTGGAATTTGGGATGGATCTGCAAAGGGCTCATCATAGATCAAAGGTAAGTCAGGAATAACATCCAAAGCATCCTTGGATGAAGTGTAAAACTCTGTATGATCCGTTTTTAAATATTGTGCAACAGCTCTTGCGTGCATGGCTTCGTTAAAGCCGGGTTCATTAAATCCAATTGAAAATGTTTTGATAGGAGAGTGGCTTTGAGACTGCATCAATGCAGTCACCAAAGATGAATCAATTCCTCCAGATAAAAAAGCGCCCAAAGGAACATCCGCCACCATACGTAGTTTTATAGAGTCTTTGAGTATTTTTTCCAGCTCTGCCAGAGCCTCTTGTTCGCTGCCTGTATATGGATTTTTAAAGCCTTGCTCGGTAATTTCAGCGACAGACCAGTAAGTGCTCAGTTCAGGTTTACTGTTTTGTTTAAGCGTTAATATGTTACCGGGAGGAAGCTTGTTAATGCCATAATAAATACTATAGGGCGATTGAATATAGCCGTGTCGCATCAGCATGGCCAATGCATCCTGGTTGATGGGTAAATTAAAGCCAGGCCAGCTACGAATTGCCTTGAGTTCTGATGCAAAGATGAATGTGCCGTGTATGTGGCCGTAATAAAGGGGCTTGATTCCTAATCGGTCCCTGACCAATGAGAGCGTTTTTTCCTGTTTATCCCAAATGGCCAGAGCAAACATACCAATAAATTTTTTAACGGCTTCAACCAAGCCCCATGTGTCGATAGCAGCGAGTATGACTTCAGTGTCAGAGTGGCCTCGGAATGAATAGCCGGTCGGTTCGAGTTCACTGCGCAGCTCTTTGAAATTATATACTTCACCGTTATAGACAATGACATATCGCTGGCTTGCAGACACCATCGGTTGATGACCTTCGGGAGAAAGATCCAGAATTGAAAGCCGTCTGTGACCGAGTGCGATGGCATTGCTATGGTCGATCCACACCCCATGATCGCTCGGACCGCGATGACGCAGAGTGTCCGTCATTTTTCGAACAACGGCCTCAGGATCTTGTTGGTGTCGATTGTTATCAATAAATCCGGTGATACCACACATAGTTCTGAGTTACCTTCCTTTGCAACTGATTCTCGTACCTATAACGGCCACCAATGTAAAAAGGATCAATGTGGTGATTGAGGGCTGATTAGATATAAGGAAGTTATTGTTGGTGCCGAAAACTACTTCATGCAAAATACCTCAGCACCTTTGGGTATTAACTCAAAAGGAATAATGAAATACAGGGCCGATATTGATGGATTGCGTGCTATTTCCGTAATAGCGGTAATCTTTTTTCATTCCGGGTTCTCTTTTTTAGCGGGTGGTTATGTTGGCGTTGATATATTTTTTGTGATCAGTGGTTATCTCATCACTGGCCTGGTATTTGATGAAATTAAGGCAGGTACCTTTACTTTTGTAAATTTCTATCAGAGACGAATTGCACGCCTTTTACCTGCTTTATGTATTACTTTATTTGTTGTTTTGATTTTTGGTTTTATTTTTTACGATAACTATGCATTTGACAATTTAGGTAAGGAGCTGTTTTTTTCTGCATTAGGAGTTGTGAATATACTGTTCGGGCAGGGGGTTAATTATTTTGCTCAGGAAGAGTCAGTCCGGCCTCTTATCCATTTGTGGTCGCTAGGTGTTGAAGAGCAGTTCTATTTTATATGGCCTGCGCTATTATTGGCCCTGGCTTTTTTGAAGTTAAAGAATATTTTAATATTTGTTGCAGCTCTATTTTTTATCTCTTTCTATCTGGCTGTTACAGCAAATGATGTGGAGCCAGTAAAAGCATATTTTTATCCACAATACCGGGCTTTCGAATTGCTGATCGGTGCATGGGCTGCTTTAGCGGTCAGGCATCGATTTTTTCATGAGTTGAACATAAGCAAAAATAAAAGGGAGTGGATCTCTGTTATCGCGATATTTTTGGTTGTGATGCCTATGTTTTTACTGGATGAAAACTCGACTTTTCCTGGGTTAAATGCATTATGGCCCTGTGTTGGAACGGCTCTGTTTATTGTGTTTTCATCTGGTTCATCAGTTTCACGCATACTGAGCTGGTCTCCTCTGGTATTTTTAGGGCTCATATCCTATCCACTGTATCTGTATCATCAACCGATCATTTCATACCTGCACTTTTTTGATCAGGGATCTGACAATATTCTCGTACTTTTTGTTGTTTTAACTGTTGCAATACCACTATCGTGGGTGACTTATAAATATATTGAGAAACCGATCAGAAGAGCTGCTCACAGAAAAGAGAAGCCAGCAAGAACTTATGTGATACCTCTAGCGGCTTGTTTGACTTTATTTGCAGTTGCCGGAATTTTAATTGCTAAAAGCGATGGGTTTGAAGCAAGGTTCAAAATTTTAAACCCTTTTGCATACGAAGTTTCTCAGCAGCACTCTGTCACATTTTCTCATAATTTTCCGCAAGGCTTTAATGTATCCCAGGGAGATCATGGAAAGATTCTGTTTATAGGCGATTCGTTATTGCAGCAATATGTCTATCCAATGAGCAAGGCACTCAACCTGAATATTGATGAAGTCGATACTGTGGCTAGAGGCGGGTGTGTTCTGTTAAAAAATGTGCAATTTCAAGATGAGTTTGCAGATATCTCTTGTAATGATATGAGAGACCAACTATATAAAATGAAAAAAACCTATGATTATGTAGTGGTATCTCAAAGCTGGAGATCTTACGATGGATCTATTTTAAATAGTAAAACTAAAGATACTATTAAAAAATGGCAGCCATTCATTGAGGATACAATCGAATATTTTAAACCGCTGGCTAAAAAAATTATTGTTATTGGTGCGCACCTGGAAGTCGCTGGTACTTCAGCCATTAAACCAACAATACTTCTTTCTCCAGAAACATACCGCGCTCAACTGAACCGCTTGAAAGTCACTAATCTTCATGAGTTAGAGGCAGATCGCCCATTTTTTGATCAATGGAGTGGATATGATGGTGTTATGGTTTTACAGCCTGTAAATATTTGGCGTTCAGATGGTGCATTTGTTTTGCATGATAAAGGGTGGTCACTTTTTAGTGATATACAGCATATCTCCAGTGCAAGTACTGAGTATGTTGTTAAGCGGCTTAAGGATGTTGTATTTTTAGATATAAACAAGGATGAAATGTAATGCTTCAAAAGCAATTGAAGGGTGAAAACAGAACAGCAGATCAGATCAGAGAACACTATGAAATAGAGAAAGAGTTGGCAGCTAAGTTAAAAAGTGCTCCGCGAGAAGAGCGGCGGCATCTTTACTCTTCACTTTATGATGAACTGTATAAACGAGTTCCTCACCACCCTCAGCTTACGAACAAATCCTCTCCTGAAGATAAAAAGCAGAAAGCACTCAGCTTGTTGAAATATGTTAAACCTTTTTTGAGTAAGGATACTATCTATCTGGAGGTTGGGCCGGGTGATTGTGCGCTCTCTTTTGAAGCTGCCAAATTTGCAAAGCAGGTTCATGCTGTTGATGTTTCTGATGAAATTACCAAAAGCCTGAATCAACCTGAAAATTTTAACCTGGTTCTTTCTGATGGTTGCAGTGTTGCTCTTCCTCCAGATAGTGTAAATGTAGCATTCAGCAATCAGTTAATGGAGCATTTGCATCCAGATGATGCATTTGAGCAACTGAAAAATATTTATAATGTTTTGGCTCCTGGCGGTGCTTATATCTGTTTTTGTCCAAACAGGTTAAATGGTCCTCACGACATTTCACTCTATTATGATGACATTGCAACAGGCTTTCACTTAAAAGAGTATACAAACTTTGAATTGAGCTGTTTGTTTAAAAAAGCAGGGTTTTCAAAAGTTAAAGTTTGTACTGTAGGTGGAGGAGTCTATTTTATACTTCCTGGCTTTCTGATTTTTTGGTACGAAAAGTTTTTAGATAAACTTCCGTATGCACTCAGAAAATTGGTTGTCAAGATTCCACCGCTTGGAATGTTGCTGGATGTTCAATTGATCGGAATAAAATAGTGGCACAACTACCTACTCTGGTGAAGTGTGACTTTTAATATTGTTTCTCTGCCCACCGACTCGACCAAATAGATCACCAGAAAAAAAGATCTGTTTTTTAGCAGGGTTTTCGAAAATGGAGTTGCCATTTTCATACTGGTCATACCCCATCAATTTTACTGTTGAAGGAAATAGCTGGTAATGGTTGTAATGATTCTTGTGTACCTTGGAAGTAAATAGACTTTTTGCTGATTTGGGGAAAATAAGAAAAGGTACAATCCCCTGATTCAGGTGAGGGTCAGTGCTGTCACAATGTGTTGAAAACCTGTCATTTTCAATGATTGATTGACCATGATCCGAAGTGTAAAAAAGAATCGTGTCATCTCTATCAGGAAAATTTAATAGAGGGAGCAAGCTCTCAAAAAATTTATCTACCGTCCAGAGAATAGAGTTTTGATAAGAGTTTATAGCCTTGGTTCTATTTTCCTTGATGAGAGGGTCGCCTGACTCTAATGATGGGTGAAATGCTCTCTCACTTTCAGGGTAGCTGTTTTTTTCCCAATGAAAGTGCGCCCCTCGCTTTACTACAAAGAGAAAATTTTTTTTGTTTTCCAGTAATGCAGTATTAATTTCCTGGATAAGGTCACTTTCAGGAAGGGGGAACGGTATATAGTTAAAACCTTTAGGGGGTTGATAGAAGTTATCAATATCTTCAAGGTCATATTCACTTAGATAGTTTTGCAAGATTTTATCTTCAGACTGTCCGGAAATATAATGGGTTCTATAGCCTGCTTTTTTTGCATATTGAAAAATGGAACTTCTTTTAAGTGATATATTTTGTTCATCAGGTAATTGATTTAATTGAATACCGCTCATTAATATCAAATGACTGTCAGCAGAGCAATTTGCACCTGATGATGCCAATCCAAGATTAATAAATTGATCCTGGATTGAATCCAGAAACGGGGTTGTTTGCTTGCTGTTACCATTGATTGAAAGATAAGCGCCACCAATACTTTCATCAATAATCCAGATAATATTGTCGTATTTAGAGGTTTTATTGGGTTCCATCGCCAAGGCTTCTCTATCACCAAAATAGATGCTGTTTCCCATGTGATAAAAAACAGTATTCATGATTTTGAATGGTGTTGGAAAATTATTGAGGTAACCGGCTGTTTTGTACCAGATTGAGTATGATGTCAGCATCGCAAATACAATTATGATCGCAATAAATAGAGAAGATAAATAAAGCCGAAAAGTGACAATGTACTTTCTTATAAAAAAGCTGATAGCAACCATTCCGATAACAATTGCAAAACTATAATAAAAATATCTGCCATAGGCCAAAAAGGCATCACTTGCGAAATGACCTGCTTCATGAATAAAAACTTGTAATTCTTTAAAACCAAAGCCACTGCCATTAATAAACAGATAGGTTTTGTTGATGGAATAAGTCAATATTAGAAATGAAAATAACAGAATAAATATCTTTTTATCTTTAATAAAAAATATCAGCGATAGTGCAAGTATGGAGAAAAATAGCGAAAGTTCATAATAGAGAAAGATAATGATACTTTTAGTATAAAAGAGCTCTTTTGAAATCTTCAATATACCTATATCAAGCACATATATTTCTAATGCTATTATCATAAAAAATATGATTGCTATTATTAACAAACGCCTTATATTTTTTTCTGATAGTGCCATGCTTATCCCTTGCACCTGCTGAGCTTGTCTTCATAATCCGTTCTGTTGATATACCCTTTGGTCCCATTTTGTGAAATGACCTTGCCAGATATGCCAACAACAACGGAGTTGTCTGGAATGTCTTTGGTGACAACGCAGTTGGCTCCAATAGCAACATTGTTACCAATTTTTACTGCGCCAACTATTTTTGCGCCGGGGCCAATATATACATGATCTCCTAATATTGGAGACCCTTTGTAGTGCCCCCGATTCGCCTGACCTAAAGTGACTCCGTGGGAGATGTTGCAATTTTTTCCTATGATGCTTTCATCATTGATAACAATGCCGCCAAAGTGCCCAATATAAAAGCCACTTCCAATTTTGGTATTAAAATGGATTGAAATTCCATATTTATAAGTGAAGTGGTTGAGTAGTATTCGTGCTAATGGATATACAGAATATTTCAAAAGAGCACTATTTTTTGTGAATCGGCATGTACGCATCCAAAAAATATGCTTGAATGACTCTCCAAATAATATCTCCCTGACGAAAGCCACTGTATTGATGCAGCCTTTTATGCGATACAGGTCAGATAAAACCAAATATTTGTACTCTTTAAATTTCATTTAAACCTCCCTGTCTTTTTTTGTATTTAAAGCGGCAATCAATGAAAAAATGATTAATGTGGCAGGTTGGTCCAGATTATTATGGGTGAATATGGATGAAAGAGTTATCGTGATTACCAATACTTTTCCCAGCGGGTTTGTCATAAACCAAAGCATGATGAGAAAGGCAATATAGATGCCTGCGCTGATCAATCCGCCTTCAGCGGCCATTGTGAGATACATGTTGTGAGGAGCAACGGGAGCATCCCACTCCTGAGTATAGGCAAGCCCCATACCAAACCAGGGGTGGCTTTGAAATAGATGCCATGCTTTGGTAGCAACAAGGGCACGTTCATTGGCTGAGGAATCCTTAAATGCCGAGCCACTGACACCGAGACGTTCCAAGGTATCAGGTGTTAAATAATTGGCAAAACTGGTATTTTTTAGTAGTTCAAATAGGGTGCCAGAGAGTAAGGCATAGAGTATTAGAGCTCCCGCAAGTGTAATAAATATTAGCCCCGTTTTTTTGTATTTAAAACTTATGTAACCCGTCGCAGCTAAACCTGCCAGACCCAGCGCCCATAGCATCCAGGAGGCTCTACTAAAGGTTAGTAAAATACCGATGCCTGCATAAATACAATAAAACAGGCGAAGCTTTTTGGGGATGACGGCGATGCTGGCAATCATTGATAATGCGAGTATTTTTCCTGAAATAGTCGGGTTTGCAAACATCCCGGCAGCTCTTCCGGGTACTGTTGTCCAGGTAGGGTTGAGATAATCAATAATATTGAAAGGAACAGAGATCAGCACAACAATAACCAGAGTTTTTTGTGCAATGGCAATCCCCTTTTCCTGTAAAAAAAGAATCAAAAAAGAGAAGAGCAACAATGTCATTTGAACGCGTTGAATGAGCGTTTGCAGCGCATCGGCGCTTTGTGATGAATATAAAAAATTGATTATGCTGAAACAGAGATAAACCCACAGCCAGATCAGAAAATTACGATGTGTATTATTGGGGATGGTTGCTTGTTTAAACAGTATCAGAGCGATTGCGACTGCAATGGTAATGGCATACCAATAGAGTGGTTTGAATATCACCATTCCAGCGCCGTTAACATACAGATGCAGGTTTATATAGCTACAAAATATGAAAACAATAATAAATGTGATTATTCCAGTGAGGCGTTGCATGGGTTAATGAGTGGTTATACTGTTTAACAAAGTTTCCCACCGTTTCGTAATGCTTTTCAGGCTGAATCGCATCGCCACTTCCGGGGCCTTGAGCGCAAGTTGATTGCGCCTTTGCGGGTCATTGACAAGACTCTTCATCGTTTTAGCCAGTGCGTTGATTTGTTGGGGGGGAACAAGCACGCCGTCAATACCGTCACGAATAATCTCGGCAGGTCCTGTAGGGCAATCAAAGCTGATTACAGGTAACTGGCAGCACATGGCTTCGATTAATGCATTAGGAAAACCTTCAACATGTGATGACATAACAAAGAGATCAGCCTGCTTTAAAACAGGCACAGGATTTTTAATATTACCGATAAAATGGACGCATGACTCAATACCAAGATTTTTGGCCAGATTTTCAAGTGAAGCTCTTTCATCTCCTTCCCCCATAATAACCAGAGACCATCTCTTTTCATTGCACTGAGAAAAGGCTTTTAACAGAAGGTCAAAACCCTTTTCGGGTGAGAGTCGTCCCATCGAAACAATAAAAGGTGAGGGCAGGTCGAAATCTGGAGGAGTATTACTCTCTTCTATGGGCAGTGCAGGGTTAGGGATAACATGAAGTTTATGCTGAGGCGCAAATTGAGTGGCCATTTTTAAGCCTCTTTCTGTTAATACAACAATCGCATCGGCCCAGGGGTAGCTCAGTGGGCGCAACTTGTTCCAGATGCCCGGTGGCGGGAATGCATCCGTATTGGTGTGCTCGGCAACGATCACAGGAACAGACAAACCTCTTGTGGCGAGTAGTGTCGTGATATTCATTACATCCATGAAGCTCATGATAATATCCGGCTTTGCCTGGCGAAAAGTCTGGCGTAGTTTGATGATGCGTCGAGTCGTATTTTTCAGTGCAACCCAGACTGAAGGTGAATCAGCCGCTAAATTCAGGGCGATACGAGTGATTCGAGAGTCCAGAGGGTAAAAGTCATGCTGACTGGAATCCAGTGTAACCAGCGTGACCTCTTTCCCTTGTGTGACCCAATGATTGGCCAAAGTTGACATCACCCGTTCAGCACCACCACTTCTCATTGAAAAAATAACCAGCGTAATTTTCATCTATTGAACTCCTTGCTCTGGAGAGGCTTGTATTGCCCTGGCCAAGGCTCGTCTTGCAGTGATGGTCAAATAAATAAAAGAGATAAATAAAACGAGAGCTGTTGACAAGGCAATACCGGCAATGCCCCATATCTGCATAAAAAAATAGTTCCCGGCGATATTGAGTATGATCGTAATGATGTTGCCAAGCAGAAGAATCTGGTTCACTTTTAGCGCATAAATCAAGCTGATCCATATCATATCCGCAATGAAAAAAGGCATTTGTAGCAAGTAAAAGAAAAAAATCTGACTGACGACAAGTGTGTCTTGTCCAGTGAATTCACCACGTTCAAACAATAAACGGGTGATCTGTTCTGAAAACAGCATGAAAACGATCATCATAGGTATTGTTGTTATAAATACAGTTTTCATGAAAAAATTAATCGTATGCTGGACTGATTTCCACTCCTTGTTTGCAACCATTGAAGAGAAGTAGGGGAGTAATGATGAAACCAGTGCAATTGAGCTGATTGATAAAATAACAGTAGTAATTTTATTACCATAGGTTAAAGATGAAACGCTTCCCGGCTCCAGAGTGGAAGCCATTACAATATCAATGACCGGGGCGCTGCAAATAATCATTGAGCTACTGATTAGTGGTATGTATTGGCTCATGGTTTGTCGCACATTGTTATTTATTCCATACCACTTTGGGTAGACGAATAAATTGTATTTTTTAAGGCCAATAGCAAGTAGAATTATTCCGGCCAGAGAACCAAAAAATTCACCATAGGCGTAAGCATATATGCCAATATTTGAGCTGAAAATTAAAAGTGAAAAAAGTACAGTAAGTGGTACCAGCATAGGGGCGAAAGCCGCTAGAATAAACTTTTTTTCAGCTTTTAACAGAGCGGAAAAAATATCAATAATACCTGCCAGCATGATGATGGGCAGCAAAATAAAATAGAGTGATAATGAGAGTGACTGAGCTTCTGCTGACAGGTTGCTGGAAAGCAGGTTAAGCGCTAAAGGGCCGGATAATGCAAGTATGGCTGCGATCATCGAGAGAAGCCCGAGGGTGATTACCATAGTGGTGGCCAGATATCTTTTTGCGGCCTCTGCTCCATTTTGTTTACGTATTTCAATAAAGGGGGGGATAACTGCTGCTGAAAAATTTCCTGCAAAAATGCTGATGGCAAATGAAGGGATCAGATAAGCAATTAAAAAAACGTCAAGAACCTCACTGGTACCAAAATGGCTGGCAACCACCAGCTCTTTAAGCATAGCAACAAACTTGACTGCAAAAGTAATAATAGCAATGAGGGCGGCAGCTGAAAATATAGTACGGTTATGCTGGCCTATTTTAGCTATAAATAGTTTGATTTTTTGGTAAATCACGTTGTGAATTACGAATTGTCGGCATAGGAGTAGCCGTAGTATTGGTCATAGCCGGGGTTTGTTGCTTTAATATCATTTAAAACAATACCGTCAGGGTAGACTCCTGCCTGCTTGAGTCGTTTGATTGTTGTGTCAATTTCACGTAAAGAGTGTATGCCGGATTTAAGAACGATCAGAGTCATACCTGTTGAACGGCCAATCATGGTGGCATCACTCACCGCCAGAACGGGTGGGGAATCGATGATGACATGGTCATAAAACTGGGCAACGTCATAGAGTGCTGAATCAAGTTTATCTTGCATGAGCAGCTCGGTGGCATTTTTAAGCGGTTTGCCTGCAGTAATAATATTAAGATTTTCGATACCTGTTTTGCGAATGATCAGTCTGATATCAGCTTCCTGATGAAGGACTTCTGCAAGCCCCTGGGCATTTTTAAAATTAAATATTTTACTCAGCTTCCCCTTATGCATATCGCCATCAATGAGTAAAACACGTCGCCCTGAGCGTGCCAGAACAGCACTGAAATTTAGTGATACAAATGATTTTCCAATACCCGGTATTGGGCCTGCTATCATAATCCGGTTATTTTTACAGTTGGCGAGTTGTGAAGTCAGTGCCGCACGAAGATGCCGGAGCCCTTCAATGGAAGGGTCATCATGATTTAATGCAGCAATCACTGCTCGCTTGCCAGCACCACGCTGTGCGGCATCAAGCAGTGCACGCTGACGTTTACTGTGTAAAATATTAGCTAAAACAGGCAGTTGAGTAGCTTCCTCAATGATATTGGGGTCTTGTATTCCTGGCGTAAAGCTTTTTCTAACAAGTACAATGCCAAAACTGAAAATAAGTCCCAATGCAAATGCCAGCAAGACTGAAAAAGTTTTTTTAGGCTTTATGGGTTTATAAGGTGTGATTGCATAATCAAGAATACGAGTGTCGCTCATGGAGCTGGCAATAATAACTTTAAGCTCTTCCATCTTGTCGAATAGTTGATCTTGCACTTTATTGGGTGCATTTCTGATTTTTCTTTTCAGCATGTTTCTCTCTTCTTGCAAACGTTCTATCTGTTTGTTCGAAGAGATCATCCGATAGTGCTCCTCAGTAAATTTTTGGCTCAGCTCTTCCTTTTGCTGGAGGAGTTCAGAGAGTTTGGATTCAATAGAGATAATTCTATTAAGAGTCACTTGAGTCTCTTTGGATGAGTTTGCACTATTATTGACTTTTCTGTTACCAATACGTTTTCCAGTCGATTTTCCTAATTGGCTCTCAAGTAACTCCAGTGTTTTTTTGGCGATCTTTGATTTTTGTTCAGCTCCTTGTTGAATGTAGGTTTCTGCAATCATGTTGACAACGTCAGCAATCGTTTCAGGATTACTGCCTGTCATGCTTATTTGTAGCAAACCTGAACGTTTTACCCCGCTGCCTTTGGTGTTACCTAGCTCATGAATTGTGATAGATGACTTTAGACTGTCAATAACAGCCATTTGAGCCAATTTTTGAATAATAAAGTGCGTACCAGGTCTAGCGTATAGATCCGAAACATTAATCTCTAATTTTTCACCATTGGCTAGAGTTATCTCTTCAAGTTCTCCGACACGGCCTTCCAGCAAAGTATTTTTTTGAGAGTCCAATAGGCTATAAGTGCTATCTTTACCTGCAATCAATGTAAAGAAAGCTGAATTTCCGATATAAGTTGACGGCACTTTTAATGTTTTGACTGCAATACGTTCACCGCCCCAGGCATATTGCTTTTTATCAAATAGAGGCGGAGCTAATCCCAGGGCTAAATCAGCCTTACGAGCAACAGCTTTCCCAATAACCGGGAAATACTTTGGGGTTGCGGAAATATCAAGGTCAAGTGCATTGACTACTTTATTTAAAGTCGTGCGCGACTGAATAATTTCGATCTCTTCAGCAATAGAAGACGATTGCCCCAAAGAGAGTGTGTTTGAACCAGAGAGGGAGCCGATTCCTTCTGACCTTTCTGCAAGCTGTAAAATGGTGTCAGTTTGATAAACAGGTTGAACAATTAACGCATAGGCAACGCCACATAATGTGGCTAGTGCCGTGATTATTATAATTAACCATTTTGATGCAATGAGGGTATACCATACATCACTGATGCTCATTCCAGCGGGAGTGTTTTGGTTGTTTGCTGTAGTGGTATTCATATAAGTTTTATTGGGAAAGCAGGTAGTCGGTATTAACGGAATTGTTAAGAAGTGTGGTGGTAGGAACGAGCTGTTGAATAACTCTGTTCCAGCGTGTGATCCCTGCTGTTTCTACATAAACAATGTCACGCGGTTTGAGCATAAACTGATCACCCAGAATCATGGAGTCTGGTGACTTTCCATTCAGCTGATAGACGGCTGGAGTGGTTTCATTTTCAATATTGCGGATTACAAAAATTTGTTCAGGTTTTGAGGTCAGTCGGTTGACCCCACCGGCATCACTGATCGCTTCAGCCAGACTGATTCGGCCTTTAGGCATAAGGATTGATGAGGGTCGTTGCACTTCTCCTAATACAAACACTTTACGCAGATCTTGTGATGGAATGTAAAGAGTGTCTCGATCTTTGAGTAAAATATTCTGGCTTAGATCACCTTGTTCATACATTGCCAACAGATTAACAGGGTAAGTTTTTCCATCTCGGGTCAGCGTGACATTAACCATATCCGAGCGATCTGTCAGGTTTCCTGCCTGGTTGATGGCTTGCATTAATGTGAGAGGAATGTCTGTAATAAATTGCGGCCCGGGTGTTGTGACTTCTCCAGTAATATAGACTTTTTTACTGCGATAAGCGATGACTCTAACATCGAGCTGGGGGCGTACAACTTTGCGGCTGATTGCAGCTGTCAGAGTATCACGAACCTCGCCAATGGTTTTTCCTGCGACTTTGACACGACCTACATAAGGGTAAAAAATATGGCCACTATCATCGACTAAATGCCCCGCTTCTTCCGCTGTTCTAAAGCTTCCCGCGGGAATGGTAAGTTCGGGGTGATCCCAGACTGTAATACTGAGAATATCTTGTGGCCCTATTTTGTACTCAGTGTCTGAATCATTTTGCTGCAAGGAGATTTTAGAGTTTTCGGTTCGCAATATAGCAGCGTTCCTGTTTTGCTCTTGAACGAGATTTGCAGTAATCGGAGTGATTGTGATACCACGCCAGCTAGGAAGAGATTCCATATTCATACCAGGTGATAATGCGCAACCTGAAAGTAATATGCTGAGTAAAAGTGTATAGGCTCCTGCTCTCATGTTTCACATCCCGGTGTAAAGTGAACTTATATTATTGTGATGGATGTATCGGCACTTGATGAGTTTTATTTGAACGTATAAACGAGAGGCGAACATATATTTAATGACACATCACTACTGTGGTTTTGTTTGTAAATATTTTTTAATCTTTATGTCAACCATCTCTGGTTTCATTACGACTTTAAGCTTATCACAGAGATTTAATTTTGTGAGTGACCACCCTTGAGTGGATAATGAACCTGGAAATAGATGGGTGAAACGTATGAAATTTAAAGCTGCTTTTTATAAAAATCATATTGCTGCCATGGGGTATTTTTAATTAGGCCATTATAATGAAGGGCAGTGTGACTCAAGAAAAAATCATGGACAAGATTCAACTCAGTGCAAAGTAATGAAGCCAGGCTGGGCCACTTTTTGCAATCGGTACGTGGCGGTGCACTGGCATTTGCCTGTTTGCGCGTGCGTGATGAAGAGGTTGCTCAGGATCTGTTGCAAGAAGCCATGATCGGGTTTGTCGCCAGCGCACAAAAGTATGATGAAGAGATATGGAAGAATCTGCTTTACAAAATTCTGGGGCGACGCATTGCCGATTGGCAGCGCAAACAGATTTGGCGCAACCGCATTGCGCGCATCGTCCCCTTTTCAAGGCTTTCAACGAATGATGATGAGGAAAATGAGTTAGTTGAATTTTCAGCAGGGGATGAGGAAGGCCCTGAGCAAGGCCATCGTGCCGAGCAACTGGCTCAACACTTTGAAGGCGCATTGTCTCTGTTGCCCGCACGCCAGCAGGAAGCGTATCTGTTACGACAGTGGCAGGCATTCAGTGTCAGTGATACGGCCACCATTATGAAGTGCTCAGAAGGCAGTGTGAAAACTCATCTTTCGCGTGCCATGCAAGCACTAAGAGAACATTTGGGAGAGTGGATTGATGAAGACTAAAGATCGAGTAACCCCTAAAGAGCTGCTGAATCAAAAAGCTGAGCAGCTCGCCCAGCGCCATCGACGTCGACTTGATGAAATGACGGAGATGGCTCTAGAAAATTCACAACAAAACCGCTTCAACTGGTTGCGACCTCAACCCGTATTGGCATTGGCGACATTCGCGGTTGTGGTCTCTACCTACTCTCTGTTGTCAACGACAGAGCACAGCCTTCCGTCTTCCGCACACCACTCTGCCAATCAAGTGGCTGCCCTGCCTGATTGGGTCATGGATGATCAAGTGCCTCTGGCTCTTCTTGAATCCCCCGAGTTTTATGACTGGTTGGCGAAACAGATGCCAATCCAGGAAGTTCAAGAAGGATGATTATGAGAAAAAAGGTGATGATGGCAGGAGCGATATTGCTCATGGCTCTGCCACTTCAGGCTGAGGAGCCTCCCGCGACTCTGCCAAAGGAATTTTTAGCCCAACTGCCTTTGTTGATGAATTTGTCAGATCAGGAGTTTGAAAACTTGCTGGCTACGACACAACAACAGAATGAAAAACCTGAATCTGCCATACAGACTGGCAGGGAGAAAGATGATGAAAATTAAATTGACAGCGCTATTGCTGATGATCTCATTCGTACAGACTGTCTGGGCGGCTCCCCCTGCGCAATGGCAAACGCTCAAGCCCGAGGTACAGCAGGTGCTGGGGCAATTTGAATCGGATTGGAATAAACTTCCTCTCCAGCAGCGTCAACAACTGATGCAGCTGGGTGAAAAATGGTTATCATTGCCCTCAGAGCGGCGCAGCGCGTTATGGCAACGGTTTCAGCGTTGGCAAGATCTTGATGAAAATCAACGCCACTCCATGCAAAAAGCTTACGATCACTTCAAATCACTGCCTGAAGCGGATCGTCAGCAAATGATGAAGAGTCATGAAAAGTTTCAGGGGATGAGTCCGGAACGGCAACAACATATGATGGAGCGTTTCCAACAATTTCACGATCGCATGGGCGGGAGTCATTCTCATGGGAGTGGTATGCAGAACATGATGGAGAGTGGCCATGATGCATCGGCTATGAAAGGGGCACACCATTGAAAATAGTTGATAAAACAAATGCCTTGGCCATACTTTCCATACTCTCAGTCTCAGCCGCTTATGGAGAGAGCTTGCTCACTCTTGACAGCAATTTGAGTTACATTAATCAACAAAATCTGCAATCGAACCAGGTCGCCAATGCATCGGGGACAGTGACCACAGATCGAACCGGCTGGCAGTTGGGGGGGCGCTGGGGTTGGCAACAGCTGAATAACCAGGGCGGTTACTCGATTGCCGCTCAAGCCAATCTGGATCAAGGGCTTGACAATGCAGGCAATATTCGTTCACTTGGGTTTAATGGTGCATGGATGTCTGCACTCAGCCAGAATTGGTTGACCCGTTTAAATCTCCAGTTCAGTGATTATCAGGACGATGATCAACCCGCCTATAACAATCAGGCGGGCGGTGTTGGCCTGACATTGGGCTGGTTTGGTCAACAAAATTCAGGGCTGGATCTCAACGTGGCATGGCAACAAGAGCAATATGATGATAACCCCGCTGCGGCTTACACTGCTGATCGGTTCAGTCTGGGGGGACGTTACTATTTTTCTCACCCACATAACGCCCCTTACTGGAACATCGATGCAGAAATGAGTCGTTTTGATGCCATGCCGATGCAGCGCTACAGTTACAATGTATCTCGTTTGAGTTTGGCATACAGTGCCTGGCACTGGAAAAAACTGGAAGGCAATATTCAGTTCACCTGGCGTAACTATCGTTACGATGATATGGAGACAAGCGATGCCATGCATGGTGATGAAAATGGTATGGATATGATGGGAATGAGGATGAATAATGTTTCAGACTCTATGGCCAATGACTCTCCCAATGGTTCTCAAGGCGAAGCACAGAATGATACTTATATCACCACCACTCTCAGTCTGAGCTATCCGCTGAGCAAAAAGTGGCACATTAACAGCCGTATTAATGCCGGGCAATACCGCTCAAATTTAGTAAAAGACCAATTTTTGTTGAGTGGTTATTTTGGGGTCAGTGTTCGGTATTGATCGTCTAAAAAAATATTTTTTACTTCTTTGTCAACCTTGTGAAATTTCATCGCGATATTAGGTTCACCACGGGATATATCCCGATCAAACCAGGAGTGATCAATGAAAACTAAAAAAACAGCAATAGCGCTTAGTGTGAGTATTGCACTCACGACATTAGCAGGTTGTGGCGGCAGCAATGACATGCTGGCGACAGAACAAACTCAAATATTATCCGGCAGTGTGTTTAAAGGTCCTATTGATAGTGCCATCATCCGCATGACTGATGCGGCAGGTAACGTGTTGGCGAGCGGTGGTAGTCATGACGGTCTGTTTCAAATGGAAATCCCGAATTTGGAAAACAAGGCTGTTTTTATTGAAAGCCTGGGGGGGAGTTACGCTGATGAAGCTACGGGTGAAACCGTTTCTCCTGATTCCACCACCGGTTTGATGACCGTATTCACCGCCTCTGAATTGAATAACATCATTAAAAATAAACAATATATTGCGATGACACCCGAGACCACTCTATTGGCCAAGATGGTTAAAAAAGAGTTGGCTCAAGGGAAAGATGCGGCGATAGCGATTCAGGAAGCCAGTGCACTGATTAAAGCCAAATTAATTGATGGCACGACCCCTCTGCCCGTCAGTTCGGGTGACGACATTCTGCGTATCGGCAACCTCACATCGACACTGCCTGCAAACCAGCAAGAAGCACTGGCTCGCAACCGGGCCATCAGTTTTTCTTACGAAGCACATAACATGAACCTTAAACCCGGTCAGGTCTTTGAGCTGATCGATACACGCGTTGCAGATTTATCCGATGGCGAGCTTGATGGCCGTCAGGGTAGCACCTCCCTCCAGATCATGGATCGGGATGGCAGCGAGATTGAACTTGAAAAGCATGATCAGAAAAGTGGCTACGGCCAGGCGCGTGCCAAACTGCTTAACAACACCCTGGATCGCTTTATGGCGGGTGACATCAGCGACGATGAAAAGGTTGAGCTCGAACATATGGGCATGGATTTAGCCCCGTTTGAAAAGATGCAGCAACAAAATAGTGATGCCGCTGAAGAGACAACAGCCAACCTTGTTGCCACAAATTTACCCGACTTTATTCATCTGCCCGTTATGAGTGATGAGGATGGAAACCCTGATGATAACCGGGGCACTTATACCTTGAACCCTGAAGCGAATGTTCAAGTGCCGGTCATAACTCCAGATGGTAGCTGGACTACACCCATGCTGCGTTATAACGGCTCAGCTCTACCCCCCGTTATTCGTGCCAGCAGGGGGGATAAAATGACCTTCCCCGTGACCAACAACCTGAATGACATAACAACCATTCACTGGCATGGCTTCAAGATTCCAGCGATTCAGGATGGTGGCCCGGAATTTCCTATTCTTGCAAACGAGTCGCGTACCTATAGTTTCACTATCGAACAACCTGCGGCATCGCTCTGGTTTCATCCACATCCACATGAAAAAACGGGGGAGCAGGTTTATCAAGGTTTGGCCGGTCTGTTTTTGATTGATGATGATATCAGCCAACAACTGGAAGAGAACAAACAACTGCCTGCTGGTGACTATGACATTCCCGTGCTGATTCAAGATCGTCGCTTTAAAGCAGACAATGGGGGCGTTCGTGAACTCGCCTATAAAACACGCAGTGAAGATGAGGATGGCAATCTCGGTGATGTGATTTTGGTCAACGGCGTTGAACTGCCAAAACTGGAAGTTGAAAGCCGCCAATATCGCTTCCGGATTTACAACACCTCCAATGCTCGTACCATGGATGTCGCTTTGAGTGATGGCGCAAAATTCCATGTGGTCGGTACGGATGGCGGACTGTTACCCGAACCGGTCGAAACAGATCACATACTGCTTGGTGCCGCAGAACGTGCCGAAATTGTTATTGATTTTGGGAATTACGATGTCAACGACAAAGTGATGCTGGTCAGCCGTCAGTTCAATGGTAGCCCCATGATGGGAATGGGTGGTATGGACGGTATGGGGCGCATGATGAATGCCGGTGGTTCTGGTGATG
>WFXF01000085.1 GCA_015490755.1 Gammaproteobacteria bacterium | reverse complement strand
GGAATAACTTCTGCAACTATTGCGTAGAAATTTTGCTTCGGCTCAAACGATCTCAAGAGGCGCATAGCTGGCCTATGTAACGATTGAGATCGTTTGAGCCGGAGTAAAAGGGCAAGCCAGAGTGCAGAAGTTATTTCGTGAACGTTCCTAACTGGATTGAGACGCTAAAACAATGCCTACACTGATTTTACAAGGTTCTAATTTGAATGATGCAGCGGCTCAAAAAGTTGCGCAGCAACTGCAAGCATCTATTGTTGAACAAAATAGTACTTTTTACCGACTGGAAACATCACTACCTGTTCAAGGTGGTGCTCTGGCAGAAGTACGAGCTTCAGTCGAATTTGATATTAATGTACTTCCCAAAGGGTTTCAGCCGAATTCAGTGCGTTTATTAGTGACAGATATGGATTCGACACTGATCAACATTGAGTGCATTGACGAAATTGCTGATTTTCTTGGTATCAAAGAAAAAATTTCTGAAATTACCGAAGCGGCCATGAATGGCGAGATTGATTTTGAAACGTCGTTAACACGTCGCGTTGCCCTTTTGAAGGGTCTTGACGTGAGCGCATTAGAGCGCGTTTACAATGAACGTCTGGAATTGAACCCAGGTGCGGAGCGAATGATTGCTGGTCTGAAGGCTAAAGGAATCAAAGTCGCACTGGTCTCAGGCGGCTTTACCTTTTTCACGGATCGATTAAAAGATCGTCTGAAATTAGATTTTACTCAGGCAAACGTGCTGGGCGTAGAGAGTGGTTTGTTATCAGGCCAGGTTACGGGGGAGATTGTCGGTGCAGAAGCAAAATCAACTTTTTTGCTTAAATTGTGCACGGATCTTAATATTGATCCTTCACAAGCTGTAGCGATGGGAGATGGTGCCAATGATCTGAAAATGATGACGAGTGCCGGTTTGAGTGTTGCCTACCATGCCAAACCTGCTGTTCAGGCAGAAGCGCATACCAGTTTGAATCGGTGTGGCCTGGATGGTGTTTTGGGTCTGCTGGGGATTGATCGCTCTTGAAATTTCCGTTTTAATCTCACCTGCTATTCCGTTGTTGGTGCATCTTATTTCTGATTCTCTGTTGTTTGAGTATTTTTTGCCTCTGCTTTGGACTCATTCTGTTCCAGCGTTGGCGTAGTTTTTGCCTTTTGTCGTGGGGTAAGCGGTCAAACTGTTTTTTACGATGCTGTAACTTTTTTCGCTGTGCTGGTGACATTTTGGAGAATTCCCGAAAGCGTGCGCGAATTTTGGCTTTCTGCTCGGGTGTTTTTTTCTGCCACTGTTTAAATCGTTTGCTGGCCAGCTTTTTATCGTCAGGTGACATGTTTTGCCACTGTTTTAAACCTTTCAAAATAACCGCTCTTTTTTCAGCGGGCAACTGATCCCACTGTTTTTCGTAAGGAGCTAACTGTTGCTGCTGTTTTTCACTCAGGCCTGACCACACCACCTCTTGTGCCCAAAGAGGTGTCGCAGATAAACAAAGCAAGGCGATGCTTATGATTAATCTTTTCATTGCTTTTCTCCTTGTTGAGTATCTATTTCAATGGGGTTGGTTTCATCATCGTCATCAATTTCAAAGGGGTCTTGCCATTGACCGCTGTTGTCTTCAAAACTTCCTAAAAACTCCAGAAATTCCAGGCTTGGCATATCCTTTGTTTCATCGTCCGTTGCAATGACGGGAGCACTCACTATGCTTAGCACACATAAAAGGCCAGACTTAAGTTGCAGATTCTTCATGATCTAACCAGATGTAAAAGTCGAGATCTTCATAAAATTCCAGCTCTTCCGGCGCACTTAACAGGGCGATATCCTCAACGATATTAAAAGGTGTTGTGGGGGTTGTGCTTTGCGGCATGAACCACAATACGATTGTGATAATGCTGATGCTGGCGAAAGAAACTGCGGCACTCGCTGGTGATAGCCAATGAGGAAGATACCGTGATTTGTCCTCTTTTTTTATCGTGGCGGCATGAACGGCTTGTGCTCTTGCATGACGGAGCTGCTGTGCAGTTTTGTCATCAATTTTATCCAGGCTTGTAGATAAATCTGATCGTAGTTTTGAAATAAATTTATCGTCACTTGAGTTCATAGTGTTCTCCCAAGGTTTCACGCAATCTGTGAATAGCCCGTGAATAGTGTGTTTTAACACTGCCTTGTGAACAGCCCATTGATGCGGCTGTTTGTGCGACATCCAGGCCTTCCCATACTCGGAGTAAAAATGCTTGCTGTTGCCGGAGTGGTAATAGATGTAACTCTTTTTCCAGTGTCTGCATGGCGCGGCTCTGCTCTAGTTTGTCATCAGGTTGATTGTTTGTTTGATCCTTTGCATTTTCAATAATGTCAGTTTCAATCTCACTCTCTTTTGACAAGCGAAAAAATTGTCGCCACTGATTTCTGACCTTTTGGCGGCGATACCAATCCCTGATTTTCGATTGCATAATACGATGAAAGAGCGGTGGCCATTCATCGAACGGTTTGTCGTAATAGCGCTCTGCAAGCGTCATCATGGCATCCTGAACAATATCCAGAGCATCTTCCTGATGGCCGGTTGCGATGAACGCCATTTTAAAAGCACGCTTTTCCACTTGAGCGAGAAAGTCATCAAGTGTATTCAGAGTCGCTCTCCTTAATTTTAGATTCTCTTGCTGGTTATAAACGCGGTTGATGCAATTTGGTTGACAAAAACAGTTCAGCTAAAGTTTTGCCGGGATTTTCCGTGCGCATAAAAGCTTCTCCGACCAGAAATGCATTCACATTATGATCTCTCATAAGTTTTACATCTTGTGCGCTATGTATGCCACTTTCAGTCACGACAATGCGGTCGTCAGGAATTTGATCTAACAGGTCGAGGGTTGTGTTTAGAGAAGTTTCAAAAGTACGCAAATTACGGTTATTGATTCCGAGCAGTGGGATATTTAATTGTAAGGCGCGTTGCAGTTCAGCTTGATCATGAATTTCGACTAAAACATCCATTCCAAGCTGGTGCGCCAACTCATTAAGTTCCTGCATTTTGGTATCATTCAGAGCTGAAACAATCAGTAAAATAGCGTCGGCACCGATGGCGCGAGCTTCATAAACCTGATAGGGGTCTATGATGAAATCTTTGCGAATCACTGGGAGCTTGCAAGCGGCTCGTGCTTGTTTTAGATACTCTTCAGAGCCTTGAAAAAAATCAGCATCGGTTAACACAGATAAACAGGCTGCGCCGCCCGTTTCATAAGAAGTGGCAATTTCAGCAGGTTCAAAGTTTTCGCGTAGCAAGCCTTTGCTGGGCGATGCTTTTTTGATTTCAGCAATAACCGCAGATTTTCCTTGAGTGATTTTATTTCTGATTGCATCCACAAAGCCACGTACCTTGGGGGCAGTGGCGATCTGTTCTTTAAGGTCGTCTATGGAAGCTTTTTTGCTACGCTCTGCAACTTCTTCGTGTTTACGATTGAGAATTTTTTTTAGGATGTCGGGAGGATTGTTCATAGATTTTTAATGTGAATTATTTTCATTAACGATGAGTTTTAATGGTTTTGTTGAGTATACCGAGGTCATTTGAATGAGTGTTAATTTAGATGCTTTGCATAGCTTCTTCTATTGCATCTCTCCATTCAGTGAGTTTTTCTTCTTTTGTTCGTGCAGCCATTGCTGGGCTTGTGGATGTAAATTTATGATACTTGATGCTTAAATTAGCGCTTTGAAGGGTAGGAAGAACACGTTTTTTGTATTCTTGTTCTGCTTTTGCACCATTAAAAAATACATGCTGAATGGAAGAGTGGTTATGATAAAAATCTTTGAAATTATTAGTTTCAATAGAGTGAGATTGAATGGAGCTGTCCAGACTGCCTGATCGGTGGCAGCGTTTTAAAACATCCCACAGAGCGATATTGCTGGCTTTTAACCGATTAATTTTTTCCGAGTAGGTTATGTTGTTATCAAAGCCTAAAATATGACTCATGATATACCAGAAGGCATTTCTTGGGTGCGCATAATAGCGCTGCTGTTTGAGTGATTCTTCCCCCGGCATACTGCCTAAAATTAATATTTTTGCATCAATCGTTGCGATGGCTGAAAAGCTGGTTTTCATAAAATTTTATTGATTAAAGCGTATAGGGATCTGGGCTAACAATGGGTGTACGCCCTAAAGCAATATCAGCCAGCAGGTGTGCAGAAGCAGGGCCTAGCACAACGCCATTACGAAAATGTCCAGCATTGACATAAAGCCCTTGTATTGTCGGGTGTTGGCCAATAAAAGGGATGCCGTCAGGAGAGCCAGGTCGTAAACCGGCCCAGTGCATTTTTATGGGGTAATTTGAAAGTGCTGGAATGATATGCAGCGCTGCTTTGTGCAGGACTGATAGAGCCTGCTGCGTGGTCTCTTTTTCAAAACCAACGTGTTCAACGGTGCTGCCAACCAGTGTGTGGCCATCACGACGTGGAATCACATAATGTCCTTGATGCATTACAATTCGTGAAATCAATTTAGGGGGCGTTTTGAAGAGTAACATCTGTCCGCGCACTGGGTTGACTTTGAGATCTGTCGCAAGTGGTTTTAAGAGTGCCGCGCTCCATGCGCCACTGGCGATTATGACTTTACTTGCAGTAAGCTTTTCATCTATTGTTTGTACGGCATGAATCGAACCATGAGTGATTAATAACTCTTTCACCTCGCAACACTCTTTTATGACGACATTGCGACTAAGCAAATAGGCTTTTAGTGATTTTAACAGTCGTGGGTTACGTACCTGGGCGATATCGGGCATCCACATCGCATGACTACTGTTGGACGGTTTAATTTGAGGTTCGCAAGCGGATATTTCGCTTGTTTGTAGCCTTTCAATGTGAGCGTTATGGTGCTTGGCCCATTTTATAGCCATCGCATGTTCATCGCTATCGAGCATGAGCAGGCCGTTTTGAGTCCACTCTGGATCAATACCGGTTTCACTAAAAAGCATTTGGCAAAATGATGCGTAGCGCTGCTGGCTCCAGTAAGCGAGTGCAGTGACGGGTTCGCGGTAGCGCCACGGATAGAGTGGCGATAGAATGCCGCCGCCTGCCCATGAAGATTCAGTGCCGATTGAAGTGCGTTCAAGCACAGTGACTTTCGCTCCAGCACGATTCAGTTCGTAAGCTGTCAATAGGCCGATAATACCGCCACCGATAATAATAAAGTCTGTCATTAGAGATCTATTGCTTGTTATTGTAAGTATCAGAGATCGTTGCCGACTGTTTCATTAAACACACTCTGATAGTATCCATTTCTGCTCAAAAGGATTATACCCGATGAATCATCGTAAAATTCTACTCGTTTTAACACTGGTTGTGTTGATTTATAGCTTTTTTGCTTTTGATATTGCGCAGTATTTGAGTTTAGATTTTATTAAATCACAGCAAGCGGCCATTGAAGGCTATTATCAGACTCATCCACTGTTCACCGCATTCGCCTTTTTTGGCCTTTATATTGCCGTGACTGCACTCTCTTTACCAGGGGCGGTAATTATGACGCTGGCAGGAGGCGCTATTTTTGGTTTGCTCTGGGGTTTTATTATTGTTTCATTTGCTTCGACGATTGGAGCAACGCTGGCATTTTTAGTCTCTCGGTTTTTGCTCAGAGATACAGTGCAAAGCCGGTTTGGTGATCATTTAAGTGCGATTAATCAAGGGATTGAAAAAGAAGGTGCATTCTACCTTTTTACGTTGAGGCTGGTGCCAGTCTTTCCATTTTTTATAATCAACCTGTCGATGGGGTTAACGCCTATTCGCACATCGACTTTCTATCTTGTAAGTCAACTTGGAATGCTGGCTGGTACGTTGGTTTTTGTCAATGCAGGAACGCAGTTGGCCAAAATTGACTCTTTGCAAGGAATTCTCTCTCCGGGATTGATTTTTTCATTTATTTTATTAGGAATTTTTCCCTGGATTGCAAAAAAAATAGTGTCACTTACCAAGGCTCGAAAAGCCTTAAAGGGTTATGTCAAACCTAAAAAGTTTGATCGTAATATTATCGTCATTGGGGGTGGGTCGGCAGGCTTGGTCACCTCTTATATTGCGGCTGCGATTAAAGCTGAAGTGACGCTGATTGAAAAACATAAGATGGGAGGGGATTGCCTCAATACTGGCTGCGTTCCTTCCAAGGCCTTGATTCGATCCGCCAAATTTGTCGCACATCAAAAGCGTGCGACCGCTTTAGGCTTTAAATCAGCCCATGTCGAATTTGAATTTGCTGATGTGATGGAGCGTGTACAACGTGTGATCAAAAAGATTGAGCCACATGATTCAGTTGAGCGTTATAAAAGTCTTGGTGTTGATGTAATAACGGGAGAAGCCAAAATTACTTCACCGTATACGGTCGAAGTGAACGGTCAGATATTGACGACAAAAAATATCGTGATTGCAACTGGAGCACGACCATTTGTGCCGCCAATTCCAGGGATTGATGACGTGGGTTATTTCACTTCGGATACGGTATGGAACCTTCGTAAGCAGCCTGAGCGACTCTTGGTTCTCGGTGGAGGGCCGATCGGTTGTGAATTAGCGCAGGCTTTTGCCAGGCTCGGTAGTCAGGTGATACAGGTTCAACGCGGTGAACGCATTATGGAGCGTGAAGACCCTGAAATTTCAGAGCGAGTCATGAAGCGCTTCATTGATGAAGGAATGGATGTTCGTGTCAATCACTCTGCAAAGGAATTTCGAGTGGAAGGTGGTCGTAAAATAGTCATTTGTGAGCATCAAGGCCAAGATGTTGAAATTGAATTTGATGAAGTATTAGTGGCTCTCGGGCGTGCAGCGAATGTGACAGGTTTTGGCTTGGAAGAGCTGGGTGTAACATTAAGTGAACGGCGTACTGTTGAGGTGAATGACTTCTTGCAAACCAATTTTCCGAATATTTATGCATGTGGTGATGTAGCGGGGCCGTATCAGTTTACACATACCGCAGCACATCAAGCATGGTATGCCGCGGTCAATGCTCTGTTTAGCGGTTTCAAATCATTCAAAGTTGATTATTCAGTCATCCCCTGGGCGACATTTACAGAGCCAGAGGTGGCACGAGTCGGGCTGAATGAACTCGAAGCGATTGATCAAAATATCGCATACGAAGTGACAAGTTACGATATGGAAGAGCTGGATCGGGCTATTGCCGATGAAGAAGCGCATGGGGTGGTCAAAGTATTAACCGTGCCGGGTAAAGATAAAATCCTTGGTGTCACGATTGTTGGAGAACATGCCGGTGATGTGATTGCTGAATATGTAGCAGCGATGCGTCATGGTATTGGCTTAAACAAGATTTTGGATACGATCCATATATATCCAACATTGGCTGAAGCCAATAAATATGCAGCAGGTGAATGGAAACGTGCTCATGCACCGCAGAGATTATTGCAATGGGTTAGACGCTTTCACGTCTGGCGGTTGGGTTCAGTGACTACTTCTAACCAGTCACAGTAGTATCAAAATGATTTCAGTGGCAGAAAAAGTCTCCTGTTTTCTGAGGACAATGATGAGAAGCCGAACTGTTGATAGAAGTGCTCTGCCCGCTCATCAATCGCATCAACCACCATGGCATAGATGGCTATTTCATCGCTAATGCCGAGCGTTCGCTTGATGGCATCCATCAATAGCATTTTGCCAACACCAAATCCCTGTGCTTGTTCGCTTACAGCCAATCGTCCGATAAGGGCAGCAGGGATTGGATGTCTGGGTAGTTTGCGGGCTACTTCCGCTGGCAATTGGTTGAGTTCAATCGATAGGGTGCTCAACGTGTAATATCCCGCAACAGTTGATGGTGACTCTGGTGTGGTCGCAATAAAAACCCTGCTGATGCGTCGTTTTACATCCTGTTTCGCCTGTTTCTTCAGGTAGTTATCCAGTGATTCTACGCCGCACTGGAAGTTTGGTCTGCTATGCGTGCTGCTAAGTGGTTCAATAACTAAGTTGTGGTAACCGGTCATTTACTGGTTATGCGCTGATCGTGCTCTTTGAGAGCTGCAGCCAATTTACGATTAAACTGTACAGGTGCAGAAAGGGCATTAAAAAAAGCGTCAGATTCATTGGCGTTAAGCGACATAACCTCATGTTTGTGAATGGTTTTTTCGGCGCGACTCAAGGCACTATTGAGAATAAATTTACTGATGGTCTGGCCTTCAAAGCTGGCTGCACGTTCGAGCATAAGTTTGGTATGGTGCTTAAGGCGGAGGTTAATGCGCTCATCTTTTGATTGCGTAGCAGAGCTCATGGTGAGTACCTCATGTGGTTGATTATTATGTTGAATGTACGTCAAAATGGTGCCTTTGTCAATTGTGGTGGTAGTTAGTTTTTAGGTTCAGGTGCTTTAAATACAGACGTTTCAGGATGGAAAGCATACCAGGCAAACCAGTAACTGGTAATGCCTGGTAGTTCATTGCCATCTTTATCAAAAATACGGGCACTTTGATTGGCAGTATCATAAAGTAATCTTGAGCACTTTGCAGTTAAATATCTCTTTCACAGTGCCATTGGTTTGGCTGAGTTCAGAAAAAGGATAGGCTTTGAATTGGCCATTGACTTCAATGCCCAGCATTCGTACCTGTGTATAAATTTGTTTCAGCGGAAATCTTCTTGGCTAAGCTTACCAAGAAAAAGAGAAAAGCTGCGTGGAATGGCCGCTATGCACTAAGCTCGTGTATTTCAAATACGTTTTAATTCTATTCCTCTGAGGTAGCCTTTTTCAATTTGACATTTTTTTCAGGGGGGGGGTAATGTCATTGTTCGCGTCTGGCTAGGTTTTCAGTGCGTATAAATTTTATTGTAATCAAGGAAAAGGACGAAAGATTATGAATAAACGAAGGGATAAACTGTGTGCTTTTGTTGTGGTATGTAGTGCTTTTTTTATACCGACGAAATTATGGGCTGCTGCTGATTTAGTATATTTACCAGACCCGGCTGTAGCTAATGGTGATAAAGTGTATTTATCACCTGCTCGTCACCCTAACGCAGGGAGTAGAGGTGAGTGTGCGAGCCTTGGCGGGAATGAAAATACAAATGCCCATGCATCAGCTTTAGTCATTGCACACCTGTCTATTGAAGGACTGTTAGCAAAAGGATATGAGGTTAGAATAGGGCAGGGAACGTATAACAACGGCTTGGCAAAGGTCAAACTCATGGAGTGCTAATGCTCACATTCCTCTTCATAGCAATGCTCGAACTGAAAATTGTAATAATAGTAATGCATCTTCTCATGGAGCAGTGATTATATATACATCAAGTAATGGTAGTGACTTATCCGATGATATATTGGAATACGTTGAAGATATAACGCCAGGGACAAATGACTTTACATGTCATGTGACGAGTACTTGTACGGCATATAACTCTCTTGCTGAGCTGGATCAAACAGCAGCTGTTGCTGCTTATGTTGAAAGGGAGTTTCATACCTGGGATCAGGGCGCTTTATATTTGAAAAGTGGTGAGGATAGCGGGTTAATTGCTGACGGTATAGACACATATTTAGATTGGCAGAGGCTCTTGCTCTGGTGGAACACATGGGGTTGGGGAGGAAGGTAGTTTGCCGTAACACTGATACCCTGCGGGTTTGCTGCGGGGTATGGATTAACTAAAAATGATTTCGTTATTGGAAATGCTGTTTATGAAAAATAACTCAAGAAAACGAATGCTTATTTCAATTGTAATTATTCTTGCAATACTTTTTTTGGGGTATGTTTTACTTTTTGATAATGAACTTGAACCTATTAATAGTGCCGAAGGGTTTGTCCAACCGAAAGAAGGTTCCATAAAAAAAATGGAGCTTTATATTGAACCTGATAAAGAAGTATTTACAGTCACTGATTCCAGTATAAAAACTGAGCTTTCTTCAGAGTCACCATTATCTGTTTATCCTGGTTTTCATCAAAATAAAAAAAACGACGAGTTACAATTACTTGAAGAGCGAAAAAGGGAGCGGATGATTTCCGAGTGCATGCAAAATATGGGGTTTCAATATACTCCGCAGTATCCGACAGTTATTCTGCATGATCATCAATATACCATGGAAGAGTTAACTGAAATGTCGAATAAATCAGGGTCTGATGAAGAGTATTATGGGCAGATGTCTGAATCAGAGCGCCTTGCATATAATATAGCGCTTTCTGGAATGTCTGACCCTTATGCAGAGGATACTGAATCATATTTGAATGCTGATCCTAATTCCTGCACTCATCAGGCATATAGAGCACTTCCTGGAATTTATTCGGTAGCAAATAAGCTTGCACAGGAATACAGGGACTTGAAAGTTGATATTGCATCCGATGCCAGGATAACAGATGCTGTTAATGCTTGGTCAAGATGTATGGAATCTAAAGGTTTTGAATATGCATCCCCGTTGGAAATAAAAAAATCTGAGCGTTATTTGAAGCGTTCACTAAGCAGTAATGAGCAGAGTGAAGGCCAAAGAAAAATTGATGCAGCAATGGTTGCAGGTAAGCTTTGTGATCAAGAAACGGAAACAAGTACTATTGCAAAGAAAGTAACGCATGAATACGAACAGAATTTTATAGAAAAGCATTATGAATTACTGGAAGCCTCAAAGCTTAAGTAGATCGTATACAGCTACAATGCCTGGGCAGCGTTGCTTATAAATATGCCAATCAGAAACAATATTTTTATGATGTGTTTCATGCAGATGATCACAAAATTATTTATTAACTGGCAGTTTTATGATGTTGGTGCTTGCTTCTGGATGCATCACAATCATTTGGGTCGCCGCGTAATTTTAGCAGGCCATGGTTGAGTGCGACTAATATTGCATCAATGTTTTCCACTGCTGCTTTTTTTGAACCAGGCAGATTTATAATCAGTGTTGAACCGCGAATACCCGATGCACAGCGTGAGAGCATGGCGTGGGGTGTTTTGGCCATTGATGCGTAACGCATCGCTTCATCGAAGCCAGGAGTGAGGCGATCGACTACAGCACGCGTTGCTTCAGGAGTGACATCTCTGGGGGCAAATCCAGTACCACCGACGGTGACAATCAGGTCTATGGAATGCTTGTCACAATAGTGTTTGAGACGCTCGGATATGAGCTGTTGCTCATCGGCAACAATTTCGGTGTGATAAATTTGAGCATCAATTCCCTGCTCAAGTCGCTCGCAGGTGGCGGGGCCAGCCGTATCCACCGCTTCACCACGCGAACAGCGGTCACTGATGGTTAAAACAACCGCTTGAAGCTGACTTCGGGGAACGACATCCAGAAGTTTTAAACTATCTCCAGTATGCACTGTACCGCCTCGTTCTACGCGGGCAAAGAGACCTGCGCGTGCCATGATGTGGTCGTCACTCATGCGGACAACATTATCCGCAGGGTGGAGTGTTTTGCCTACTTGCGAGATCGACAGGATCACCTCGTCTCCTAATTGGATACGGCTGCCCATGCCAAGATCGGTCGAGTTCACTCCTTCGAGAGTGATGTTTTCAGAAAATGCCCCCGGTTTAAGCCCCGGCTTTCCTAACGCACGAATATCTTCTTCGGTAAGAAGGCTGACCTGTCGATGCGGCTCTTTGGCATGAGCATCGTTCAAAATACCTTCATTTTCTTTAAAGACAAGTGTGTTTTCAGGGTATTTCACTCCACCTTTTTCAGAGTTTATACAGAGATGTTTGATCGTTGCCATTGTTATTCACTCCAGATTCAGGTTATGGAAATAACTGTACTCGCACTGTTTCACCAGTTTTATATTCACCCTGATTTTCCGGTAAAACCAGAAAACTGTTGGCTTGAACCATTGAGGTGAGAATGCCACTTCCCTGGGCACCTGTCAGACGAACATGATAACGGCCTTCGTCATAAGTTGTCACCGCCCGTGCAAAGTGACGGCGACCCGAATGGATACTGATATCTTCATCAAGAATCGCATCCACTTCGGTTAAAAAAAGTTGCTTCATTCCCATCATTTTTCGCATAACAGGTAGAACAAACTGGTAAAAAGCCACCATGCATGCAACGGGGTTACCTGGCAAGCCAAACAGCAGCTTTTGTTTGCCACCAGAAGTGAGGGCAGGTAAAACACCGAAAGCCACAGGATGGCCGGGGCGCATCTTGACGCGCCAAAATTTCATCTCGCAGCCGAGGTCTGCCAACACATCTTTGACAAAATCATATTTACCGACGGAGACACCGCCGATGACCAGCGCAATATCAGCATCAAGTGCCTGGCGCATTTTTTGTTCCAGATTCTCTTTGCTATCGCGTGCATTCTCAATGAAGATAGGGAGCCCGCCACTTTCGCTAACCTGGGCTGCAATTGAGTAGGCATTGCTGTTTACAATTTTTTCAGGGTCAAGATTTTCGCCCGGTTCGGACAGTTCGTTGCCAGTGGTAAGGACGCTTATTTTCGGTTGTTGATAAAATTGGCTCCAGACTACGCCAGCAGTAGCCAACATACCGATTTCACCGGGTCGGCAGCGTGTGCCCGCTTCGATTACTTTATGGTGCAGCGATACATCCTCACCGCGCCTGCGAATATTACCCCCTTTATTATTGGGGCGCAGGATTTGAACTGAATTGCCATCAATTTCGGTATCTTCAATGCGAACGACTGTATCAGCACCGTCAGGTACAGGGGCTCCTGTCATAATCTGAATGGCTTCGTTGATATTCACTTGTTGAGTAGATAATCCTCCAGCGCGTACTTCTCCAATGGTTTGAAGTATTGCAGGGGCATCAGGAGTTGCATCGCAGATATCGTTCCAGCGTACGGCGTAGCCGTCCATCGCAGAATTGTCCCACGGTGGGTGTTCTCGCTGGGAACATACGTCATGAGCCAGTACACGCCCCAGTGCGGCTGTTAGCGGAAGACGTTCGCTGTTCATGAGTCCCGTCTGCTCCAGACAGATTTTAATGGCTTCGTCGACGGGTATATTAGTAACTCTGTTTGTTTGGTCAGGCATTTTCAATCCATGAGTTAAGTGATAATGCTTTATGCATGTCAGCGGCTCCTGATAAATTTACCAGAGGACGCTACCGCAAATGATATCAGAACTTCACGTTAACATTGAGTTGAACATGAGACCCTTCGCGGGTGCGTGGATTGAAACTTGCCATTAGAGCCATTGTGTACATGCAGTGATGCTTCCATCATACGTTTGCGGCGCATTTCAAGTTCCGTCTGATGAGTGATTGACGAATGTATTCCGTACGGGGGATATGCATCGCCTAATGTTACAAAGGGGCTATGTGAATTTTTCAGGCATACTTGAGAGGGGTGAATACTCATATCGAAGGTGCCTGTTTTTCCTTATATTTTAATGAATCAGCGTGCTATATTGTTATCAGGTAAAAAGAGAAAGGGAATTTGTAATGAGAAACTCTGTTGATCAGTTTATTGCTCATAGAAAAGAAAATGATGAACAGCCTCTAATCACTCATCTTACCGAAGTCGGTGAAATTTCCTCGAAACTAGCCTCGAAGATAGGTATACCTTGTGCGGGGAAATTAATATGAAATTATTTTAAATTGGCAGTTCGAATTATTTGGAGGAAACGGCATGAGCAAATACGAAATATCAATGGAAATTTCTGGTCCTTTCGCTATGTGGACGCGCCCTGATACGGGGGCAACACCGACAAGTTATCCGGTGCCTACATGGTCGGCGGTGAAGGGGATTTTTGAGTCGGTTGCATTTTTCAATGACGGAAAAGCATGGATTCGGCCAACAAGGGTTGAGATTTGTAAGAAAAAAGGCAGCCGTGGCGGTGAATTGAGTTTCCAAAAATATACAAATAATTATCGTGGGCCGCTGAAAGACAAGAAAAAGGTAAACTTTCAGTTTTCAACACTTATACTTTCTGATGTGTGTTATCGAGTTTATGGAGTTGTTGAAAATGGTAGTGGGCAGCACTTAAAGCATGGTAGTAATCCTTGCCATGCTTTGGAGGCAATTTTTCAGCGGCGATTGAGAAAAGGTCAATGTTATAAAACGCCTGCATTGGGTTGGAATGAATTTGTGCCGAGTTATTGGGGGCCAATTCGTGATGATGAATCTCTGCCCGATGCAACCGAGGTTGATACTGAAATTAATCTGGACCTGGTATCAGTGCTTAATCAAGTTTTTGATAAGGCAGTGAACGGTCACTACAAGCCACGGTTTCAGCAAGGAGAAAAAGCGTGGATTAAAAAGGGAGAATTTCATTATGTTGAATGAACTTTATTCAATTTATCGAGGATTGAAAGCTGTAGGAGAGTCACCAGCAGTCAAGCATAACGATATTCAGTCGCCAGGTATGGGCACAACGTTCAGAGTGATGTTGGATGAGCATGGCCAAGTAAGCTCAGTTAAACTGATGAGAAAAGAACAAATTAAGGATAGCTGGTCATTGGGAAATGGAAATAAAAACCAATTTCCAGCGGTTAAAGTTGTTTATCCTTTATTGGCGAAAGGTCACTCAGATTACCTTGTTTGGAAAGAGAAAGTGAGTAAACCTAGTGAAGTCCACTATCGCGAATTAATTGAGCAGTTATCACAGCAGTACCCAATTGATTTATCGCATATTAAGACTTGGCCAAGTTATCGTAAACAGGTGTTGGCACGTAAAGATCAACTTGCAGGAAATGATGATTGCGAAGCTGTTTATCAGTTATTTGAACGATATAGCCAAACAAAAACAGGCACAGAAATACTTGAACAGGTTGCCAATTTTCTAATTGAATCAGCTTTGCAGAACGCGGATGCATTTAACTTAAAGTATATTTGTAGTTTATTATTTGGTGATGATGTAGTACCAAATGGTAAGGTTAAAGATGATAAAAGAATCACGTTGATTCTCGATTGCTTTCCTCAAGAAGATGTTGACATCTATGCATCATCCAGAAGTCAAGTGGCTGGTCTTTCGCGAGCTTTGTTTACAGTAGACTCAAAAACCAATAAAAAATCCCGAAACGATGATTGTGCCTTAACCGGGAGAACGGGGAAGGTAGTTTACGATATATTTCCGAAGGAGAAATTGAGCATAATAGGAAGCACCACTCTGTTCGCCAAGAACGCCACTACCAGCGGCCCTACAGTTAAAAGATATGATGCTTCAGGTGGTGCGGCTTTTTCAGTTTCTGAAAATCTCAGTCAGGAACTGGCGGCCAGTATCGCTTTTATCAATTTGCCAAAATTCAAGAATAAAACCTGGTCAAAACTACCCTCTACTCTGGGGGCATCACCAAGCCTGTTGCTGGCCTATTGTAAAGAAGACTGGTGTTTGCCACTTACCCCACTTATTACCGGCGTTACTGCTAATTCTGAAATTGATGATTTTGAAGATTATCTTGATGCGTCAGAGTCGGTGTTAGCATCGTTTAAAGGAAAAGACTTAAGTCTTGACGTGGCAGTCGATTTTGTTGAAATTATCGTTTTAGATAAAGCCAATCGTAAAATAAATTTCAGCACGACAGCGAAAATTGGGGAGCTGGTTCGTGCAGCGGAACAATGGAAACAGGCTTGCCAAAACTCGCCTAGTGTAAAGCTATATGCCCAGGTACACAAAAAAGAAAAGCAGATGTGTTCACCTTGGGCTATTAGTCCACAGCAGGTAATGTATTTATCACGTCAGAAATTCATTCGGGATGGAAGTGCATCAACAGCTCTTCCAGGAGTTAGTTTTTCCGATGCAATGAAGATATTCCTTAGGGAAAATAACCATGCTTTGGCGAAGCGTTGCTTACAGCGTATCTCTGAGCAGTATCAACCCCTATTGAATTATTGCGCTTTGAGTCGGTTACAGAAGGTTTTACCTAACAGTAATGTCAGAGTGAAAATAAGTCTCAAAAACAATACACAGCTCTTAAGCGCTGTCACATTGATGACGTTGCTTTTATTCAAAATGGAACGAACCAAGGAGGTCTATATGAATGATTTCGCTTTTCAGCTAGGGCAGTTATGTTCAGCAATGGATGAGTTACATATCGGTTATTGCAGAAGTGAGCGGAAAGGGGATATTCCCAGCACCTTAATCGGAAACCAGATGTATGGAATGGCTTTACAAGACCCAGTTAAAGCAATGGACTTTATGGCCTCTCGTAGGAGACCCTATGATTCTTGGGTCAAAAAAATAAGGGCTAAAAATGATCGATCAGAAGATAAGGCGATTACTGCGGCTATTTTTGCTCAAATCTGGATGAGCAAACAAGCTACGTCATTGAATGATTTTCTATCCAGCTTTACGGTTAAATCTGATACATATAAATCTGAACTTATGCTGGGTTACTTGGCTGGCCGTCCTTTCGAGAATAAAAGCACATCAAAAAATAATCAGGGAGAAAAATCATGAATACACCTTTTAATCGTCATGTTGGTTTGTTAGTTCTAGATGTCACCATGTCCAATCCAAATGGTGATCCAGACATGGAATCAGAACCTCGAACTCGTGAGCTTGATGGGTTGGGGATGATATCACCTGTTTCATTGAAGCGTAAGTTACGAGATTTGATTAGTGAAAATTCTGAAGTGTTTTCCGTAGCTGAACAAGAACTCAAGCTTGGTGAAAAGACACAAAATAAATTTAATATATTAGAGGAAAGAGGGCGAGATCGAGACGCTATTAAAAAAATGGACAAAGCCGAATTTATGCAAACCTATTGGGATGCTCGTATGTTTGGCAATACTTTTCTTGAGTCATTAAAAGACTCAGAACTGACTAAAGAACAAAAGAAGAAAAAAGATGATGGAGGCTATGCACACCTGATTAACACAGGTACAACACAAATAGGTGTTGGGTTATCAATCGCACCTATTGATGTTGTTCGAATGACAAACACCAACAAAGCGGGTGTAGAGGCTGATAAAGATCGAGGTATGGCACCATTGGCATTTCGAGTAGTGCAGCATGGTATTTACTGTATTCCACTCTTTGTGAACCCAAGTATTGCCAAAAAAACAGGGGCAACTACGGAAGATCTGGATTTATTAAAATTTATGCTTCCTTACGTTTATCAACATACAGCTTCTGCGATTCGGCCACAAATTTCGGTTTTACATGCTTGGTTTGCTGAGCATAAAAACACTTTAGGTTCTTGTCCCGAGCATTTATTTATTAACGCCTTGACACCTAAGGTAAAAGAAGGGGTGACACAACCAGCATCTGCCAATGATTATGATATTCCTGAGAAAGATGGTTTAAGTGATTTGTTAGCTCGATTTAAGGATGTGCGTGATTTAGTGAATGAATAGTGCATTACCTAGCGCATACACCACCCAAAGATAAACCTGAGCTGGAACCTCATCGGTATTCTGATCATATCGATGAAGTTTTGAGCTATGGTCTCGATTTGTTTGACTATTTATTATTGTTTTCAGGGTTTTCTGAAATAGAAAAAAATGAGCTTCGCCAAACCTTTAAAGCAGCATTGATGTTGCATGACATGGGAAAACTGGATGAATCTATCCAACGGATATTTCGTGGTGAGGACTCAGGTCGTTTGCCTATTGATCATATTGAAGCAGGTGTCGCCACTGCCGCTGAGATGAAAAATGAGTTATTGGGGTGGCTGATTCGTGGGCATCATGCCCCTGGGTTACCGAATAAAAAAACAGAAAAATATTTTATCAAACAGTTAAGGAAAAAATTTCAACTAACAATACCCCTCTACAGTTTAAGAGGCAAGCGGCATCAGAGAGATAAACTTTCGGCAGATTTTGATAATCACCATGTAGCAATAATCACAACGAATGAGCGAATTGATACTTATAAACAACGGCAGATAGAATCCTGTGGTCAATGGCCAGAACTTGAATTAAAGTTACCGTCCAAGAGCTTGATGCCGCGATTAATGCTTTCCTGTCTCGTTGATGCGGATCACAGCAGCGCTGCTTGTTATAGCAAGGGTGAATCCATGATCTCTTTCAAACCTGCAAAAACTCGCTGGAAGCAACGCTTGTTGGCGTTAAATCGATATATTGCAGAGGTGGTTGATTCGAGCGATGACCCTCATAGTGATCGCAATTTAATGCGAAGTGAATTTTATCGCTACTGTTTTGAAGGTGATTTGTTTGACTCTCGTTTGATTGCTTGTTCAGCACCTGTAGGTTTGGGTAAAACAACATCGGTAATGGCGTATCTACTGCGCTATGCAATTAGAGATGAGGCTAGCCGAATTTTTGTTATTGCCCCTTTTTCTAATATTATTGATCAAACGGTTAAAGTTTTACGCAAAGCAATTGTGCTAGAAGACGAAGATGCTGCTTCCATTGTTGTTGCACATCATCATAAAGCAGAGTTCAGTAACAAGGACATGCGCCACTATTCTGCCAGTTGGCAAGCACCAATTGTTGTTACTACAGCAGTACAGTTTTTTGAAACACTTGCTGCATCTAATCCATCAAAGCTTCGCAAGTTACATAACGTGGTGGGTGCTGCGATTTTTATTGATGAATCCCACGCTTGCTTACCTGCCGAACTATTAAGTATTAGCTGGTATTGGATGAAACAATTAGCTGATGACTGGCGCTGTTATTTTGTTTTTTCTTCGGGGTCAATGGTCAGGTTTTGGCAAGATGATTATTTGGTTAATGAAGGTGTACGCACGTTACCAGACCTGTTACCTGATACATTAAAAGAAAAAACACAGAAAGCTGAAGGGCTGCGGGTTGTTTTTGAGCGAATTGATGACCCGCTAAAATGCGATGATCTGGTTGAATTGCTGCAATCGGGTAGAGTTTGGAATGAATATCATCATCAGGATAGGCCGTCGTGTTTGGTTATTTTAAATACTGTGCAATCGGCAGCGGTTATTGCAGATACGCTTTCAAGAAGCTTAGACGACAAGAAAAATAAGTTGTCCAATAAGACAGTTTTGCACCTATCAACAGCTTTGGCTCCCAAGGATCGAGAGAGAATGCTGAATGAAGTGCTCTATAGGCAAGGTAATAGTGATTGGAATCATCGGCCCTGGTATTTGGTTGCCACCAGCTGTGTTGAGGCGGGCGTAGATTTGGATTTTTCCATTGGTTTTCGGGAAAGTTGTTCGGTAACGAGTTTTTTACAAGTCTCTGGGCGAATTAATCGTCACGGAAAGCGCTCTTTCGGCCAACTATTCGATTTTAGAATTTTTCCTGAGGATGGTTTGAGCCGCCATCCAGGTATTGTTGAATCAGCGGATATTTTGAACAATATGTGGGTAGAAATGACGGGAGATAATGTAGATTACAGTGAGCTTTGTAGTAAAGCTATTCGTAAAGAGCTTTCTCGATCACCAGTAAAAAAAACCAAGTCAGAATTATTGTTATCGGACGAACAGGGGCAAGATTTTCAAAAGGTATCGACAGCTTATCGAATTATAGACTCTGAAACGGCTACTGTGATTGTTGATGTCGGTTTGGTTAAAAAACTTGAGACGGGTGTTACTGTGAATTGGCAAGAGATTCAGAAAAACTCGGTTCAGCTCTGGATGGCTAGGATTGATAAATTAGAGCTAAAAGAGATCAGAGGGTGCAAGCAAGATGGTATCTACTCATGGATTGATACTTATGAATATGACACCAGTTTTTTAGGAATTATGGGGGGGATTTTGCAGCCGGAAGCCTTCTTCAAAGAAACAGGTGGGGTTCTTTGATCTTTGATTGTCCACATGAAAAAACTCATTCGCAACTCCACCGCTGAATTTCTGATCTTCACCTCCCAAGCGGGTGAAGACAGTATTGAGGTGAGGGTTGAAGATGAAACCGTTTGGTTGACCCAAAAGCTGATTGCCAAATTGTTTGGCAAATCAGTATCTACCATCAATGAGCATATAAAAAACATTTATTCCGACAATGAATTGGATGAAAGTGTATCTTTGAGAAAATTCGGAAATTCCGGATTTTCTACTAAGCCGACCAATTTTTATAACCTGGATATGATTATCTCCGTCGGCTACCGCGTCAACTCCAAACGTGCCACCCAGTTCCGCCAGTGGGCAACGCAAGTGCTGCGTGAGTTTGCCATCAAGGGTTACGTACTAGATAACAAACGTCTTGAAAATGGTTCTTTTTTAGGTGAAGACTATTTTGAAACCTTGCTGGCTGAAATTCGAGAAATTCGACTGAGCGAACGCCGTTTTTATCAAAAAATAACCGATATTTATGCGACCAGTCTGGATTACAACAAAGACACTGAATCGACTAAAAACTTCTTTGCCAAGGTTCAGAATAAGCTTCACTTCGGCATACATGGACATACTGCGGCTGAGTTGATTCTGCAGCGCGCTGATAGTGATAAAAAACACATGGGGCTGACATCCTGGGGCAATGCACCCGACGGCAAGATCATCAAAACGGATGTCAGTGTTGCCAAAAACTATCTGAGCAAAGATGAGTTGGAATCCTTGGGTAGAATCGTTAATGCCTATCTTGATCTGGCTGAAGAGCAAGCCAAACGAAAAATTCCTATGACGATGGATGACTGGAGCAAACGGCTTGATCTGTTTCTTGAATTTGATGAACGTGAAGTTTTGCAAAATTCGGGAAAGGTCACCGCTGAAATTGCCAAAGATTTTGCTGAAAGTGAGTTTGAAAAATACCGCATTGTTCAAGACAGGCTCTTCAAATCAGATTTTGACAAGCTGTTGGAACAGCAACAAAAGTGAATCGCGAACCACACACCATCATGCTCTCTGCCTTACAGCATTACGCTTACTGCGCCCGTCAGTTTGCGCTGATTCATGTCGAACAGGCCTGGTCAGATAACTGCTTTACCGCAGAGGGAAATATTCTGCATGAGCGGGTTGATTCAGGCGTTGCAGAGCAGCGCAAAGGCACACGTTATGAACGGGGTGTTATGTTGAAATCTCAGAATTATAAACTGACGGGCAAAATGGATTTGCTTGAAATTAAGTCAGGTGAGCCAGCCCAATATCTACCCGTAGAATATAAGCGGGGAAAACCCAAGGTAGATGATTGGGATCGTATACAAGTGTGTGCTCAGGCACTTTGTATTGAAGAGATGCGCAATATAAAGGTGGCTGAAGGGGCTATTTGGTATTGGGAAGTACGCCGTCGAGAAAATATTCAGATTGATGAGGCGTTGCGAACCACTACGATTGCTGCAATTGAGGGCGCACATGCTATTTTTGCATCAGGAAAAACCCCGCCACCGACTGACAAAATCAAGCGTTGTCGTGCCTGTTCATTAGTGGATTTATGTGAACCTGGTATTTTTCGGCGAGACCATTCGAACGCCTATATTGAAACTCTTTTTTCAGAATAGACAGGGAGTGAGTTAAATGAAAAAATTGCTCAATACACTCTACATCACTCGCCAAAAAAGCTATTTGCATAAAGAGCGGGAAACAATTGTTGTCAAGCAGGAAAAAAATAAGCTTGGTCAATTTCCTGCACTGACGGTCAGTAATATTCTTTGCTTTGGTCAAGTCAGCGTCTCTCCATTTTTAATGGGCTATTGTGGTGATAGAAATATAGGGCTTTCGTTCTACACTGAATATGGAAAATTTTTAGCGCGAGTGCAGGGGAAGGAGACAGGCAATGTGCTTTTGCGGCGTATGCAATATCGGTGGGCGGATGATGAGGTAAAGTCAGTATCAATAGCAGGCCTTGTTGTCGCTGCAAAAATTGCTAATGGTCGATCGGTGTTGATGCGTGAAGTTCGAAATCATGGTTCAAATTCATCAATCGAAGGCGCGGTTAAGCATTTGGCGGCAAGTTTGCGCCGTGTGCGTCATGCCAGCACTGTTCCAGAGATACTCGGAATAGAAGGTGATGCAGCAAACAATTATTTCGGTGTGTTTAATGAATTACTGAAAGGTAATGGTTTTGAGTTTAGCGGGCGTGTGCGCCGCCCCGCGACTGACCCTGTTAATGCCTTGCTCTCGTTTGCTTATACATTAATCACACACGAATGTGCATCTGCATTACAGGGAGTAGGGCTTGATCCTTATGTTGGCTTTTTGCATCAAGACAGACCGGGGCGGGTGAGTCTTGCGGTCGATCTGCTTGAAGAGTTTAGAGCATCATGGGCTGATCGGTTTGTTCTCACATTAATTAATAGGCAGCAAGTTAAACTCAATGATTTTGTGACGGAAGCAAGTGGGGCAGTGCGATTAACCGATGATGCACGTAAAACTTTATTAACCGCGTGGCAGGAACGAAAGCAAGTCGAAATTTTACATCCCTATTTAAATGAAAAAGTGCCTATCGGCTTATTGCCGCATTGTCAGGCTATGTTATTAGCGCGTCACCTCCGTGGCGATACGGAATATTACCCTCCTTATCTGGTGAAATAATCATGCTGGTTTTAGTCACTTACGATGTAAGTGTTTTAACAAGAGATGGGCGACGGCGTTTGCGAAATATCGCCAAGACCTGTTTGGATTATGGAATACGCGTTCAAAACTCTGTATTTGAATGTGAAGTCGATCCTGCGCAGTTCACGGTATTTAAAAACAAATTGATGGAAATTTATAATCCGGAAGAAGATAGTCTTCGCTTTTATTTTCTTGGCAAAAAAGGAAGAAATAAGGTTGAGCATGTTGGTGCAAAAGTAACTTTGGATCCCGTTAGGGATGCACTAATTATTTAGTTCGCTAACCCTGTGTTCTCATGAAATTATAGAGCGATTAGCGGATAAGCTAACACCTTGATATATATTGAATATAGTAAAATTGATTGGTTTTAAAGGTTTTATTTGTTGCGTAAAGTTTTGGAGTAGCGGAAAAATGCAGTTTGTTCTTTAAAAATTAGTAAGTTAGTATCGAATTGTCGCACCCTTCGCGGGTGCGTGGATTGAAACCGGCAAGTTGGTTGCACTATACGCTCCAACCACAGTCGCACCCTTCGCGGGTGCGTGGATTGAAACCGGCTGCTACAACAAGATGGAGCCAAGTCAAAGCGTCGCACCCTTCGCGGGTGCGTGGATTGAAACATTAGCCTCTTGCCTTTTTGATGACCACGATCCGTGTCGCACCCTTCGCGGGTGCGTGGATTGAAACTGGAGCAAATGTGGATAGTTGTTGTCAGGCCCAGGTCGCACCCTTCGCGGGTGCGTGGATTGAAACGATCCTAAGCATTGCTTGCCCAGTAACTTTTTCGGTCGCACCCTTCGCGGGTGCGTGGATTGAAACTCACACAAAGATTCGAGCTTGATATTTTGCGCTTGTCGCACCCTTCGCGGGTGCGTGGATTGAAACGCATAATTCCCCGTGGTCGCAAATAATAAAAGATTGTCGCACCCTTCGCGGGTGCGTGGATTGAAACCTAGCAGAACTTGTGGTGGATGATGACGAAGCCGGTCGCACCCTTCGCGGGTGCGTGGATTGAAACTTGCCATTAGAGTTGCAAAGGAACTTGGGTCTATATAGACTGTCCGACTTTAACAAGTACCAAGAATCGGGGGCGACATGGCTTCGACGTGGGTTACAAAACCCGAGGTGCATGCCGAGGTGCAATTACCTCGTAAATCCAACTGCAAACTTTATAGTTGCCAACGACGACAACTACGCACTAGCAGCTTAAAAACCTGCCTAGCGCCCTCTGCCTGAGTCTGTTCTTGTGCACTCAGATCCAGGGGTCGACTCTCACAAGATCGTGATGAAACTTGTCCGGAGTGGACTCACTAAAACTTAACGGAATCGCTGCATATTTTCCCTGCCAGTCGGGTAGTATGTGGTTAAATTAATAGACTTGGATAAGCATGTAGAGCCAAAGGCAGAGGACTTGCGGACGCGGGTTCGATTCCCGCCGCCTCCACCATATTATACTCTGCACCCTGTTTTACCGCTTCATCAGTGAAAACTTTTCCAGCTACATCGAGGCTGGTGATGACAGCATTAACTATGCAGAACTGGATGATGGTGTGATCACCCCGGAAATCAAGGACGATGCCGTCAAAACCAAAGGTTACTTCATTTACCCCAGTCAGTTGTTTGTTAATATCGCCAAGGGTGCTAATACCAACGACAGTCTTAATACTGCTCCGGCTCCCTGCTGCTACAGGCAAAAAAACATTTTGATGCACATATTATTGAATACGTCTTCTTTACAACTATTATCGCGATCAGTTGTTAAGTTTTCCAAAACCGGAGGAGGCATAGTGACATTTAACCCAAACATTCACCATCGCCAGTCGATTCGGCTACGGGGATATGATTATTCCCAAAATGGGGCGTATTTCATCACGATTTGTACGCAAAATCGTGAATATATATTTGATGAAATACAAAATGGTGAAATGATATTAAACGATGCGGGGTGGATGATACAGGTGGTTTGGAATGAAATCCCATCATATTATACCGGTGTTAAAACCGACGCATTTATCATCATGCCCAACCACATCCACGGAATTATTTTTCTCGTAGGGGCAGGCCCCCGTGCCTGCCCAGATGGCCCCCGTGCCTGCCCAGATGGCCCCCGTGCCTGCCCAGATGGCCCCCGTGCCTGCCCAAATATCAACGGAAAAACACAAAATGGGCAACCACCACAAAATGGGCAACCACAGGGGGTTGCCCCTACGTTGTCGTTGCCGGATGTTGTGCATCGATTTAAAACCATGACCACAAAACGATATTCGGATGGCGTAAAACAACATGGGTGGTTACCATATCCAAAAAAATTATGGCAACGCAATTATTGGGAACACATCGTTCGCAATGAAAATGAATTAGACCGAATTCGAGAATACATTATTAACAACCCCACAACATGGAATCAGGATAAATTGAATGATGGGGATGG
>WFXF01000084.1 GCA_015490755.1 Gammaproteobacteria bacterium | reverse complement strand
CCTCCAGGTCAGAAATCTCATTCGCCTGCAACAGCCCCAGATGGCGGCTGGGCAAATTCAGGTTCTCACTCTTGTCCATATAGGCAAACTGACCCAAACCTTTCGGCAAACTCATCGCCAGCATATCCGCGTGATTGTCACTGGCGACATTATTAGCCAATACACCTGAAAAATTTAAAGCGGGACGATAACGGCTAAGACCATAGGCCACCGCACCAAACGTTTGAGCCATACCTTTGCTGTTAATCACCGCAAATACAGGAATACCGAACAGCTCGGCCAGATCCGCACTGGAAGGGTTGCCATCGAACAACCCCATCACGCCCTCAATCAAAATCAGATCCGCCTTATGAGCGGCCTCGACAAGGCGTTGACGGCACGCCTCTTCACCGACCATCCACAGATCAAGCGGATAGACTGGCTGACCTGAGGCTTGCTCCAGAATCATGGGATCAATGAAATCCGGCCCAGTTTTAAAAACCTGTACAACTTTGCCTTGCTGACGAAAGCGGCGTGACAATGCGGCCGTAATGGTAGTTTTTCCCTGGCCTGAAGCGGGCGCACTGATGAGCAGAGCGCGGCTTTGTACCGAAATTGAATTCATAACTAGATGCCCTTTTGTGCACAGACCACACTTTGTTTGCATCTATTAGGTGTGACCTGTAGCTGAGTTCCCACTCTCTATTTAAACGTTGTCATGATAGTACCAAACCCATCATTCAGAAACATTAAACTTTTTTTCAAGAACGCATTCATTTATCGAGTGCTCCACCAAAGCTTCATGTCATGCCCGACCATAAACAGACAAGGGATAATAAAAAGCACAAAAAAAGTGGAGCTGACCATGCCCCCCATAATGGGGGCCGCAATGGGCTGAGCGATCTCCATGCCCGAGCCACTGACGAGCATCACCGGTATCAGCCCCAGCACCGTGGTCGCTACCGTCATCAGCTTAGGACGCAAGCGAGCCATGGAACCCTCAATAACCGCCTGAATATAATCTTCTTCTATTTTGCGCCGCACCAATGCTTTACGGATAAATTCCACCATGAGAATACCTGTCTGAATCGCGATGGCGAGCACGGCGAGATAACCGATAATTACGGCGGTCGTGGTGGCGTAACCCATCACCCATTGCAATAACACGCCACCGACTAAAGCAAAGGGTGCAGCCAGAAGAATCACCATGCTCAGCGCCACAGAGCGAAAAGCCATCATCAGTAATATGAACATGAGCAACAAGGTGACGGGAATAATCCAGCGAAGCTGTACCTGAGCTTGCTCGGCATAGCGGTAAGTGCCCGTCCACTCCAATGAATAACCATGGGGGAGTTCAAGAGCGTGTGCCAGATGGACTTTGGCCTCTGCCACGTAATCCGTTGCGGTGACTCCCTCGGCTGGATCAATATACAGATAGCTGGCACGTTCACCGTTATCGTTACGAACCATTTCCGCACGATGACGCACGGTAACATCGGCGATATCATTTAGAGAGACAGAGATTCCACGGGCCGAAATTACGGTCGTATTGCCCACCTTGTCTAAGGTATCAATATATTCGGGTGAGTAACGTACGCTTAAAGGCACTACTGTGCCGTCCGACTGTTGAATATCGATCACACGCTCTCCTCCCAAAGCATGGCGCACGGTCAACATCGCTTCATCCAGTTTGATACCGTGCTCGGCCATTCGGGGCAAATCGAGCTGAACATCCATGTAATCACCTTCAGAAATTCGCTCCGCAAGCACTGAAGTCGTATTTGGCAAGGTACTCAACAGCAGCTCTATCTTTTGACCCAAAGCATCGATCGTTTCAATATCTTGCCCCTTTATTTTAAGACCGACCGGACTTTGAATGCCGGTATCCTGCATCATCACTCGAGCCGCGATGGGTTGAGTCCAGCTATTGACGTAGCCGGTAATTTTCATGCGGGCATCCATCTCTGCCACCAGTTTTTGCCGCGTCATGCCCGGCCGCCACTGATCCTGAGGTTTAAGCAGAATCGTGGTTTCAACCATGGTGACGAGTGCGGGGTCGGTCGCACTATCCGCTCGACCCAGTTTGCCAAATACCCTGTCCACTTCAGGAAAGGCTTTGAGCTGCTGATCCATTTTTTGCAACACCCAACCCGCTTCGCGCATCGGCAACCCGGGCAAGGTCGTGGGCATATAGAGAATCGCGCCCTCTTCCAGCTCAGGCATATAAGCCGTATCAAACCGGCTCGCCAATGAGACAGCCAGCCCCATCACTATAATACTGAGTATAATAAACAGGTAGCGATACGAGAGAATAAATTGCAGCATTCGACGATAAAACTGCACCCATACACTATCAGAGCAGTCGTTGTCGGCGGTCTCATTCTTAAAAGCCCAGACGACAATAATGGGCAATAAAACAAGTGTCAGCAGGGTGGAAAAGCCCATGGCGAAAGTTTTGCTGAAGGCCAGTGGGTCAAACAAGCGTCCTTCCCGTTCGCCTAGAAAAAATACGGGCAGGAAAGAGAGCAAAATGATCAACAGTGAAAACAGAAGGGGTCGCATCATGCTGACAATCGCCTCAATCACGAGCCGTCGTCTCTGAGCACGGTTTATATGCGGTTGACGAGCCAATACCACCGAGCAGTTTTCAACGATCACAATGGTCGCATCGGCCATCACGCCAATGGCAATCGCCAATCCGGCCAAGGAGAGCAAATTGATGGTTTCACCAATGGCCGCTAATCCCCATAACGCATAAAGTGAACCGAGCAGAATGATGATGACGGGGGCAACGGCGGCGCGACGATGGCGCAGCACCAACACAATGATAAAAACGACTACGATCAACTCCCATGCCAGAGCTGTCACAAAGTTTTCAAGTGTCTTCCAAATAAGTGTAGAGCGATCATAAGTGCTGACGATCTCAATTCCGTCAGGCAATGCCAGTGTATCAAGCGCATCATTCAGTGCCGTTTGCACAGCCAGAACATTACGCCCCTGCTCCATCACGACAATAGCCCCCACCACTTCGCCCTTGCCATCAAGATCAGCGATACCACGGCGCAGATCGTAATCAATCTGCAGGTAACCAATCTCTTTTAATAGCACAGGCCGGCCATCGGGTGCGTGACCTAACACCATTAATTCCAGTTGATCGAGATCAGCGTTGTTCACCGTCGCTTGCAATTGGTAATCACGGTTAGTCAGTTCAATGCTGCGCCCACCCACTTGTTCAGACACCTGTCGCAACGTGGTGATCAATTGGCTCAGCGTTATGCCTGTTTGTTGCAGTAATGGAGGGAAAATTTTCAGCTCTATCTGCTTTTCCAGCCCCCCCACTGTTGCGACTTCGGTGATACCTGGTACCCGTTCCAATAAGGGTTTGATGTACGCTTCGTTGAGCTGACGTAACTGGCGCAGATCCCGCGTACCATTGTGGTCCACCAGAGCGTATTGATAGATCCACCCCATACTGCCCGCATTGGGGCCCAGTTCGAGCTGAGCATCGTCAGGTAATCTGGCGCGTAGCAGATTGATCTTTTCCTGTACCTGGCGGCGCACTGCTTCGCGTTGATTTTCCCGCTCCAGAATGACGTAGATAAAAGAGTAGCCAAGATGAGAGTTGGCGCGTACCGCTTGAATTCCCTGCAATCCCAGCAAGGAGTGAATCAGCGGTGAGGTGATAGTCTGGTCGATCTTTTCAGGGCTGCGTGACCACTGCACCTGAATAATGATTTGTGGATCTGAAATATCAGGAATGGCATCCAGTGGCGCGCTGCGAATCACATAAAGACTATAGAGTGCTGCTGATAACAAAATCACCACCACCGTCAGGCGATAGCGTAATACGGCATTAATGAGTGTGGTGAGCATGGCTTGATTCATTCAACGAACGTTCACCCAGTGAGTGCTCGGCATGGACAAAAAAGCTGCCCAGAGTCACAACGCGCTCACCCTGCTTCAGGCCAGAAAGCACTTGGGTATAAAGCTCACCCTTGATGCCTGTATGAATAGGGCGAGGCAAATAGTGACTCTCATGGCTCTGAACGTAGACCAATGAACGCCCCTCCTCTTCAATAATCGCCTCTTTGGGAACCGCCAGAAAGTGGCCGCGTGGTGCAAGAATCTCCATCACATAAAAGCGACCCGTTTCATGTTGTGCTGTCGCTAACACAGCTTCAATGCGAATACACGACTGAACAGAGTCAATCCTGCTCACTCGTGCCTGACTTATGGATGATTTGGTGTCTGGCAAAAAAGCAACCACCCGCTGCCCCACTTGCACCAGATCGGCATCAGAAAAACAGTGAGTGGCCACCAGTCTGTGGCCTGAATCATCCACTTGCCCTGCCATTCGCACCCAGCTCTGAAGCTGGTATGTGTCCGCTTCCGCCAGAGCCAGAGACAAAATCTGCGCCTGAGACTCATTCACAAAGGTATCTCGCGGATGTGTTGGCCGGGTATGATCCTGAATGCCCTGAGCCTGAACGCTCATGCAGAACAGTGTCAGGAGCAGATAAAGCACCAAGGGCGCACTCATTTTAATGACAATAATTGTCTTTACTATCGAGAATGTGCGTCCCCCAGGGATAGAGCCCAACATCAGGCACACGAACCACCTCTTCAGTCGCTCCGTCAATAACGTAGATGGAGTGATCTGTCGAACTCGCAAGATAGAGTTTATGCGCTGCGGTATCCGTCGTTGCAGTTTCGATCTGCAAATTAAGACCAATTTTAATTCGACCCGCAGGCTTCAGTGTCTCCATGTCATAAACATATAAAAAACCACTGCTGGAGCTGATCACGAAGGCTTTATGTGAGGCGAAATTGATCCCCATCATATCGGGCCCTGACTCCAGAGTCGCGACCACTTCATTCTTTTCGGTATCAATAAACGACACTGTCTCATCACCATTATTGGCGACCACAGCATAACGACCATCGTGACTCATATACGCCCGCCAGGGATCTGCGCCCACACGAATGACCTTGATGACTTTATCTTCACGGGAATCGATCACACTGACAATCCCCAGATCACCATCAGCGGCGTAGAGATAACGACCATCATTCGACATGGCAACATGTGAGATGCCTTTGATCTCACTCAAATAACGCTCAGGATCAAGCGCTGCAATTTCAGGCACAGTGCCGACGTGAATTTTCTTCAACAGTTCATGACGTGTGACATCAATTACACCAACCCAATGCGCACCATAATTTCCCACATAAGCTTTAGTGCCGTCGGGTGTGAAAGTGATATTGAGCGGCTCGGCAAAACCATGAATACGCTTGATCTCAGTCAATGAAGCCATGTCGATCACAGAAACCGAATCGCCATCGGGATTGCCCTGGTAGTAATAACGCCCGTCGGGTGAAAAGGCGAGATGTTCCGGTGCAAAGTCAACAGGAATCTCCTTGACTAATGTCAAAGTGGCTACATCAATGATGTAGGCTTTATTGGCACGGGTTCCACCAGTGACCACCCAGCGTCCATCACGAGACATCATCGCCATGTGTGGATTCACATTTTTACCCAGAAAGACACTTCCGATGATTTTGTTGGTATCGATATCCATAAAGGCAATATCATTGGAGTCACGATTGACGATAATGACTACTTTAGATGGATCGGTAATTTTGATCTCTTTTTCGGCCGAATCCGCCCATGCCAGACCGCTGAATAAAAGTGCCAGACAGTGACACGCGAAGAGTAGGTTTTTAACTGTTTTCATCTTGATTCAATCCTGTGGTTAGAAGCTGGCCTGTAAGCGAGTGCCGGGAACGACATAACTGATGGTCTCTTTACCTGCCGTTTTTTCTGTCAGATAGGCGAAATGAAAAGAGAGTTGCAATTTTTCAGCAATACGCAGGTTGTAATAACTCTCTAAAAGTTGCTCTTCATCCTTGTTTGCCAGATCGGAGGCGGCATAACCGATGCCCCAAGCATCTCCAGGATTAAACCCCGCCCCATTGTTGAACTGCACCCCTGCGCTGTAGTGAATATCCTCCTCAGAATCACCATCAACATCATTTGCACCGTAACGTGTAAAAACTGTTGTACTGGCCGTGAGTTTTTGATCAAAACTGATACCGTAAGCATTGAGGCTACTGCCGGTATTGTCTTTTCTATACCAGACACGGTAATGACCTTCCCCCATGTGAAATGGATTGGCGCGATAGTCCATTTCCACCAACTGATAGAGGGAGTCGGAAAGATTGGTGGCCGCATCGGTACTTTGCTGATACCCTACCTTGAGGGCAAATGTTCCTTTGGGGTCATACACCAATGCCATGCCTGCCCCGTTCTCCGACAGACCCAGCGCCGGATTATTGACCAGTGCATCGCTGAGAAACTGGGTGGTTTCATCATTGGCGGCCGCGTTGGAATCAAAGTAGTTCGTCAGGTCAACCCGACCAATTGTGAGCGAAAGCTTTTGATCCCAAAATTCAGTCATCAACCAGGCTTCACGCAGACTCAAATCATTCTGCTGAACCAGCCTTGCACCGTAGCCATTGGTCTGTGCAACTTCGTCATCATCGGCATCTTGGGGCGTACCACTGAGGCTGACAATATCCGCAAAAAACAGCGTATTCTGAGCCAATCCTGCCGTGAAATAGATATCTGTGGAGGCCAGCTGATAGGTGCTGCCATCTGCTGGCGTATCAGCGCCACTGCCCTGTTGTACATTTTGCAACACAATGGCCGCATCCACACCGAGCTGTACACTGCGGCTTTCAGCATCAGCCAGTGCTTCCTCAATTTTTTCGTTAATGGTTTGGCGACGATAAAAACGTTCGCGCTGATAGGTCACAATTTTTTGGCTACCGGGCACCTGGGTGTCGTGTTCAATACCATTTTCATCAACAAACACCTCAATGCGTTTAACGTTGGTTTCCGGATCAGAAAGCACCGTTGTCGTCTCCAGATCAATCACTCGCTGCTCAAGCGCATTGATTTGATCAATCAATGCTTGATCCTCCTGCGCCCAGACAGACATAGGCAAAGCAAGCGATGCCAACAGCGCTGCGCTTAATTGATGTTTGGTTTTACTCGTATAAATCATTTTTCTCTTCTCCGGAACATGAATTGAAACATTCAAATCAGCCGTGAAGATAGAAGAAGGGATGGAAAAGGAAGAGTGGCAAACGCAGCGACCCTGAAACAGTTCCGCATACCTGGCTCACCTACTTTCAATAGCCCCACGCTATCTCACAGTAAAGGTTTTCAGGCCGGTATACGGACTAATGATGCGAACAAATTCGTTCTGCTGTGTCGCCTTCCCGTGCTGAAAGCACAGTGGCTGGAATCATCCAAACACAGCTTGACATCAATCACCGTTGCGGGGGCAGTATTGGAATTGCATCGAAATGCGCACCAATTTCCCGTTTAACTTAGGGATGCACCTGGAAACTGGCGGGCACTTTAAATCATCAGAAGATGACGTGTCAAACACATTTTAGCTATAAAGATTTAGTTTAGTATGTTTTTTACTATCACAATATAGTCATTAAAAACGGGGAGCTGTCAGATCGAGTCTGTGCTACAACAACCAACTACATGCTAACGCCACTGAGGGGTTTCTGACCATCCGGCATATTTCTCAATATTTGACTGTAACTGTGCATCTGCTTTTTCCAGCGAATATTCATATGGCGCGATAAATGATCGGCTTCCATCGTTAAAGCAAGGCCCTCTATTCTTTGCAGTCCTCTCCGTAAAAATATCTCCTCGCGAAATTGCACAACCACTGCTCCCCCATTTATTTCCAGACGTGTTTATCGCAGGAGAACCATCAGGTTTATCATAAATATTGTTTTCAGAAATATAGAGTCCTTTTTCCTGTATTTCAGCAGCACCCCATCCCCAATGACTTATATAGTTATTATAGTAGTGCGCAGTTCTATAACGCATAAGTGGTATGCGGCTGGTGTTATAGAAATAGTTATGGTGAGAAGTAAATGTAATTTTAGTGTCAATTCCATTGGCACTGGTTTCATCATTCCAGCTCAGGGTGTTTGATTTTTCAGTATTAACAAAGCGATTCCAGGAGCTTGTTACAT
>WFXF01000083.1 GCA_015490755.1 Gammaproteobacteria bacterium | reverse complement strand
CCTCCAGGTCAGAAATCTCATTCGCCTGCAACAGCCCCAGATGGCGGCTGGGCAAATTCAGGTTCTCACTCTTGTCCATATAGGCAAACTGACCCAAACCTTTCGGCAAACTCATCGCCAGCATATCCGCGTGATTGTCACTGGCGACATTGTTAGCTAATACACCTGAAAAATTTAAAGCGGGACGATAACGGCTCAGACCATAGGCCACCGCACCAAACGTTTGAGCCATACCTTTGCTGTTAATCACCGCCAATACAGGAATACCGAACAGCTCGGCCAGATCCGCACTGGAAGGGTTGCCATCGAACAACCCCATCACGCCCTCAATCAAAATCAGATCCGCCTTCTGAGCGGCCTCGACAAGGCGTTGACGGCACGCCTCTTCACCGACCATCCACAGGTCGAGCGGATAGACTGGCTGACCTGAGGCTTGCTCCAGAATCATGGGGTCAATGAAATCCGGCCCGGTTTTAAAAACCTGTACAACTTTGCCTTGCTGACGAAAGCGGCGTGACAATGCGGCCGTAATGGTAGTTTTTCCCTGGCCTGAAGCGGGCGCACTGATGAGCAGAGCGCGGCTTTGTGCCGAAATTGAATTCATAACTCGATGCCCTTTTGTACACAGATCCAATGAATAACCATGAGGGAGTTCAATGGACTTTGGCCTCTGCCACGTAATCCATTGCGGTGACTCCCTCGGCTGGATCAATATAATGTTTGATCCTCATGCGCCCAGGATGACGTGTCAAACACATTTTAGCTATAAAGATTCAGTTTAGTATGTTTTTTACTATCACAATATAGTCATTAAAAACGGGGAGCTGTCAGATCGAGTCCGGGCAACAACAACCAACTACATGCTAACGCCACTGAGGGGTTTCTGACCATCCGGCATATTTTTCAATATTTGACTGTAACTGTTCATCTGCTTTTTCCAGCGAATATTCATATGGTGCGACAAATGATCGGCTTCCATCATTAAAGCAAGGCCCTCTATTCTTTGCAGTCCTCTCCGTAAAAATATCTCCTCGCGAAATTGCACAACCACTGCTCCCCCACTTATTTCCAGACGTGTTTATCGCAGGAGAACCATCAGGTTTATCATAAATATTGTTTTCAGAAATATAGAGTCCTTTTTCCTGTATTTCAGCAGCGCCCCATCCCCAATGGCTTATATAGTTATTATAGTAGTGCGCAGTTCCATAACGCATCAGTGGTATGCGGCTGGTGTTATAGAAATAGTTATGGTGAGAAGTAAATGTAATTTTAGTGTCAATTCCATTGGCACTGGTTTCATCATTCCAGCTCAGGGTGTTTGATTTTTCAGTATTAACAAAGCGATTCCAGGAGCTTGTTACATTATGCGCACCTCCCGCCATATGTAATGATTCATCTCCGATGTTTGTAAAAGTAACATGATCAATCCAGACATTATTGGCTCCGAATCCGATCCCCAGCCCTGTCCCGCAATTATCTCCACCTCCGATATTCCGAAATGTAATATTATGAATAATCAAATTTTCTATCTGGTCATTATAATCTGATGAGGGATCCCAAAAGCTCACTTCATAACAACCGTCTGGCGCAGTAATTGCGATATTAGCGCCTCGTCCATCAATTGTTTTATTTGATCCAATCCAAAGAATACCTTCAAGGTTAATACTTCCCTCAAGGCCCGGTGAAAACCGAATCCACCGGGGAGCATCACCCGATACCGCTTTTCTAAAATCATCAATATCCAATGAGTCCAGAATCACCACTTCACCTCCTAACCCTCCAGTAACGGTTTTTGCATACCCAGAACGATGCTTGAGAATATCTTCATAAGCACTCGTAGCAGCTCTTTTGTATAACGAATCCTTAGTCGCTAAATAGTGACTGATAATAATGGGAACTGGATCATTACTAAAAATAGTGGGAGCGGAATCATTACTGAAACCATGCCCAGTATAAAATAAAACCATAATCAGCAGTGATTTTTGAAATCGGTTCAGTGTAAAGAGTATTTTTTTCATTCTTCAAGCCCAATTTATTATATACAACCATTGGTTTTTATTATAAATATTCATCATCTTAGATGATTTAAGATATGTTATATCAGCTTTTCAAATGGAGGTATTTCTTGAACTTAGTCAAACACCCCATCTCAAAAATATAGCATTCCATGCTAAAGTGCCTTTAACATTCATACAGTAACGACCATTGAGCCAGATAACATGACATTTTCAGAATTAATCACCGAGTACCCGCAAGGAATATAGTACGGGTTATATGATTAATCGTTGTGAACGGGATCAACAGGATAAGTCATGGTTATACTCAAAGGTTTTAAAAGAGTAGTATCAAGAAAGTACTCCGTAATCTATTTTGTTGAGGTAAAAAAATGCCACTCGTCAACATGAAACATATGCTAAAGCATGCCTACGAAAATAAATATGCCATCGGTGCCTTTGACTTGGTTAACCTGGATTTTCTGACAGGTATTATGAGTGCTGCCGAAAAAGAAAAGGCTCCCGTTATTCTAAGCCTGGCAGAATCACACTTTGATACCTTTGATTTTGAACTATTGATGCCTGCTGTTGTGGCGGCTGCAAAACGGGCTTCAATCCCTGTAGCAATTCACCTTGATCACGGCTCTTGTCAAGAATCCGCTGTACGGTCAATTAATCTTGGCTGTAACGGTGTGATGATAGATGCCTCTGAAAAAACGATCGAGGAAAATACCAATATCACTCGTGCTCTGGTGGAAATTGCACAAGGTTGCGGCATACCCGTTGAGGGTGAACCAGGCTATGTTCCCGGTGTTGAGGGCGAGGATGCAGAACGCCACCCAGGTGATATACGTTATACAACCGTCGACGAAGCGATACGTTATGTCGAAAAAACGGGGGTGGATTTTTTGGCTGTATCAATTGGTACGGTGCATGGGCGAATGCAAGGCAAACCTGACCTCAACTACCAGCGACTGAAAGAGATCAACGAAGCATTGGGTATACCGCTAGTGATTCATGGCGGCACGGGGCTGAGTGATGATCAGTTTCAGCAATTAATTGCCAATGGTGCGGCAAAAATCAACTACTACACTGCGTTATCGGATGCAGCAGCAAAGCAAATAGAACATAACTCAATCACAAATAGATACAGTAGCTATACATCAATGCTAAAAAACATACCTGTCGCTATCAGCAAAGAAGTCGAGCGCTGCATTAAATTATGGGGAGCGTCAGGACGTTCAGAAGAAGTACTTGAATGTTGCTCACCATGGAGAGAAGTAGAGCATGTGATTATTTACAATGTTAAAGGTTTAGATAAAAAAGAGACACGAGAAATGGTCTCTGAAGGGCGTAAAGTACTCTCGACAATACCAGGAGTACTTGAGGTGTTTACTGGAGAGGCCATGAAAAAAGGTGATGAGTACCAATACACATGGCTTGTACGTTTTTGCCATCCTGCGGTCATAGACAGCTATCGAGAGCATCCGGCACATGTTGCTTTTGCTGATAATTTATTTCGTCCAGTGGCTGGAAACCGTATCAGTATCGATTATTTGGACTGGAAAAAATAACAGTTGCCAAAGATTATTTGAAAGGTGAAGCAAATGAACTTTTTAATAACGGGTGGTACGGGATTTATTGGTTCTGCTCTTTGTTCCCGCTTACTGGAAGATAAGCATGATATTGTAATATTGAGTAGGCACCCAGATGCCATTAAAGCACCTGTTACAGCCATTAGTAATTTGGACCAATTAAAAAGTGACACTGCTTTTGATGTTGTGATCAATCTGGCAGGTGAACCTATTGCAAATAAACGATGGAGTGATCAACAAAAACAGCGTATTTCCAGAAGCCGTCTTGACACAACACAAAAGCTTATTTCCTATTTTAAAACTATAGAACATAAACCCAAATTATTCATTAGTGGTTCAGCCATTGGTTATTACGGCACAAGTGAAACGAATGACATTGTTGATGAAACCGAACATGGGGATGATAGTTTTTCCAGCCAGTTATGTCAGCAATGGGAGGCAACCGCCTTACAGGCGCAAACACTTGGAATTCGTACTTGTTTGTTACGCACGGGTATTGTGCTAGGCAAAGGCGGAGGCGCATTAAGTAAAATGCTCCCCCCTTTTAAAGTGGGGTTGGGAGGGAAAATAGGTAGAGGTAAACAATGGATGTCCTGGATTCATCTGGACGATTTAGTTGGTATTATTTTGTACTGTATTGATCATGACGGGTTAAAAAATGCTATTAATGGCACATCGCCCAACCCTGTAACAAATCAGGTGTTTACAAAAACCCTTGGTAAAGTGCTAAAGCGCCCAACTATTCTCCCTATGCCTACACTCGTTGTAAAACTATTAATGGGACAAATGGGAGAAGAGTTACTGCTGGCAGGAAAAAAAGTCTTGCCAATAAAAGTTCTAGACGCAGGATATAAATTTCAATACAAAGAGTTGGAAGGAGCCCTGAAGAACATTACAAAATAACGCTCTACGCCATAGCCGAAAAACCTGTTTCATGCTCATTTTTTAAAAGAATTATAATAGTATCAAGCAGTTGTTAAGTGGCGGCTTTAATATTTTCTGTATGGCCTGACGATACTCTTCCATTTTATTGCTCTTGTTATTTGCTTATAACCTGAACAGTTATGGATAGTTTCGCCCACTTTACATATCTTTTTATTTAGTTTTGTCCTGCACAGAGATGCGTTTCAGCAGTACATAAACAGCTCCAACCCCACCATCTTCCGGCCGAGCCGAACAAAATGCCAATACATCATCAAGCTGTGGCAACCAATGGTTAATTTTATTTTTTAGGATGGGTTGCTGATTTTTACTACTTTTCCCTTTGCCATGCACAATTCGGATGCAGCGGATATTCTGTTGCTGGCATTCGTACAACAAAGACAATAGTGACTGTCGTGCTTCCTTGGTGTTCATACCATGCAAATCCAGCTCTGCACCCACCTGCAATTGACCTCGCCTTAATTTGCGCATCAAACCATGCTGCACACCGGAACGAAAAAAGAACAGTTCGTCACCAATTTCAATATTTTTTGACTCAAATGCATCAGAAATTGTATCAGGTACTTTACAGGGTTCTTTTTTTGGAAAGTTTATTTTAGGAGTTCGGGTACCAGAAGAGGCTGGAATTTTTTTTTCGTAATCAAGACGAGCCACATCAGCCATTTCTTTGCGAAACAGCTCAACATCCTGCTCATTTGAATCTTTGGGTTTTGCCATCAGGCTATGTAAATAAAATGGCTCCCCAGCGCGGACTCGAACCACGGACAAGGTGATTAACAGTCACCTGCTCTACCAACTGAGCTACTGGGGAATAACGCTTATCGCAAAGGAGTGCGTATAATACTGAGGCACCACAATTGAGTCAACAGAAAAGTAAAAAATATTCGATACTGATTAAATGTTGTTGACAAGATTGACGACATATCGTCTTATATAGACTTCAGGGAAGTTTCACACACACGGATCAATTAGATAATTATTAGTGAAAAAAATGTCATCTGAAAATATTACAATAGACCGCCGCGCCCATTCTCGACATGTTATCAATGACATGGTCGTCGAACGCACTAAAATGTTATCACTTTATAGTGACCTGGCTTCTATGCACCCTTTTTCTGATCAGGAAAAAGCATCCAAACTTCTGGAACGTTTTTGTCAGTCACTCATTGACTATACGGCAGATACTCATTTTCGTCTCTACAAATACATAGATGAAAAGAGCGAACGCCGCCAATCCGTCCTGGATACTGCTAATCGCTTTTACCCACGTATTGTTGCTATTACCCAAAACATACTCGCCTTTAATGATAAATACGAAGGTCAGGCAAGCGATTTAACAACACTTGAAGAGGATTTGTCAGATTTAGGTGAACAGATGACTGATCGTATCGAAATGGAAGACAAAATTATCCAGTCTATGTTTTAACCCTCAGCTAATAATGCATTAGAGTTAACAACGCGCATGGCTACAAAACATGCACAGCTTTGGTATCTAAAACGTGATAACCAGATCAGTGGCCCATTCCCAGCCGGCCTGATTTCTCGCCATATTCTTATTGGCCGCATTCATGAGAGTGACCAACTCAGTCCAGACCGTAAAAAGTGGTTCTCTGCTCTCGATATTGAGGCATTAAGGCCCAAACCGCCTTCGAGTAATACGACTGAACGGGTTGCTGCCACCAAGCGCTGGAGCGATGAACGCATACAAAAAGACCGCCGTCAAAATGAAAGTCCTGAAAAAAAGTCCCAATATAAAAATAGAGCAAAGCAAGATCGGCGTACTCAGGAAAAGCACTCTACTTTAAAGTACCGAGCTCATTATCGGTCCCGGCCCAACGGAACATTTCATTCAACTTCTATTCGATGGGTTACAGCCATATCACTTTTTTTAATTGCCGGGCTCATTACTATGCAGCTTTTGTATACCCCTCTCCCTCGAGACAGTGAACAAATAGATTGCAACGCACTTCCAGGCCCCGGTATTAACTGGGACTATTGCCAAAAACCTGGTGCAAATTTACAAAACAGTGACCTCAGTCATAGCAAACTATCAAATACTAACTTCTCGAATGCTAATTTACAGAACAGTCAATTAACAAATAGCAATTTAAGTTATGCCACATTAAATTCAGCAAACCTCAGTAGTGCAATACTTCGCAATGCTACGCTGATCGGGAGTCAGTTACACGAAGCCAATCTGGAAAATGCCGACCTTCAAGAGGCTGACCTTTCATACAGTAACCTGCAAAATGCAATACTGGCAGGAGCCAACCTTGATAAAGCTAATTTGAGCTATACAATCTGGATAGATGGCAACACTTGCCTTGCGGGGTCTATTGGCCAGTGCCTTATCAAGGCTCCCTATTAATAAGTCACCATGACCACACTCATATCAAAAGTCAGCAGCCCGCCCGAAGCTGTTTTACTGGAAATCCCGGAATCACTCTTTAAAACCTTTTAAATTTGGCGTGATGCGCCGATACCCATTTATTACACTTCGTTAAATTAATGATTTTAAATGTGATTTATGGATATGAAAAAGAAAAGAACAGGGACAAACAGACAGTTTTTTTATCTGTTAATTTTATTGGTACTATTTCCGTGCAGCAGTGTTTATGCTGAACGCATTAAAGACCTGGCCAGTATTCATGGTGTGCGAAGTAATCAGTTGGTGGGTTATGGTCTGGTGGTTGGCCTGGATGGTACGGGCGACCAGACCAGCCAGGTACCCTTTACGATACAGAGTCTAAAAAGCATGTTGACACAATTTGGTATTACCTTGCCACCCAACCTGAACCCCCAACCTAAAAATGTGGCCGCTGTAACGATACATGCTGAGCTACCACCATTCACTAAACCCGGACAAAAAATTGATGTTACCGTCTCTTCACTGGGCAATGCTAAAAGTTTACGCGGTGGCAGTTTACTCATGAGTCCACTCAAAGGTGCGAATGGTCAGGTTTATGCGCTCGCACAGGGAAATTTAATTGTAGGTGGCTTTGGCGTTTCCGGCAATGATGGCTCAAAAGTCACCGTTAATGTACCCACCGTTGGACGAATCCCCAACGGTGCAACTGTAGAAAAATCTGCACCCACATCATTAGGCAGCAAAAACTCTTTGATACTTAATTTACACACACCTGACTTCACCACCGCCAAACGGCTTGCAGATACAATAAACATTGCGATTGGTAATGGCATCGCGCACCCTCTGGATAGTACATCTATTATGGTTAGTGCTCCCAGTGACAGTGGACAACGCGTCAGCTACATATCCATGCTGGAAAATCTAACCTTTGAACCGGGCGAAAAAGCAGCCAAAGTCATCATCAATTCACGAACAGGAACCGTAGTGATTGGTCGCCATGTTCGAGTTTTATCCGCCGCAGTCAGCCACGGCAGTTTAACCGTCACCATTACGGAGTCCCCTCAAACCAGCCAGCCTGGTGCAGCTTTTGGTGGTGGCACAACAGTCACCACACCTGAATCAGATATCGAAATTAATCAAGGAGATAACAGAATGTTTCTATTTAATCCTGGTGTTTCATTGAGTGAAATTGTGCGAGCGGTTAATCAGGTGGGCGCAGCTCCAGGAGACTTGGTGGCTATATTAGAAGCATTAAAAGAAGCCGGTGCACTCAGAGCCGAATTAATTGTGATATAAACGCAGCAAAAATAACGGTATCATCACGGGTAACTTCAAGTAATCCGAGTATTTTTAAAAATGAGTGTTGTAATTAAAACAGCGAAAGAGATCGAAAAAATGCGAGTCGCTGGCCGCCTTGCTGCAGAAGTTCTGGAGATGATCGCCCCTTATATCAAACCAGGAATTACTACAGATGAATTAAACACTATTTGTCATGACTATATTATCAACGAACAAAAAGCAATTCCCGCTCCACTCAACTATTTAGGTTTTCCAAAATCGATCTGCACATCGGTTAATCATCAAGTTTGCCATGGCATTCCCGGAAGTAAACGCCTTAAAAATGGCGACATTATTAATGTTGATATCACTGTGATCAAAGATGGTTACCACGGTGATACCAGTATGATGTTTTTTGTTGGAAAAACCTCCATTCTAGCGCAGCGCTTATCCAACATAAGCCGAGAGTGCCTGTATAAAGCCATTTCAATTGTAAAGCCCGGGGTACAACTAGGGGATATTGGCCATGTAATTCAGCAGCATGCTGAAAAAAATAATTTTTCAGTGGTTCATGAATATTGCGGTCACGGTATTGGTAAACAGTTTCACGAAGAGCCGCAGGTTTTACACTATGGCAGACCCAATACAAGCCTGGCACTGGAAGCTGGAACAACCTTTACTATTGAACCCATGATCAATGCAGGCAAGCGTCATGTGAAAGTTTTGCCTGATCAATGGACTGTTGTTACCAAAGACCGTAGCCTTTCCGCGCAATGGGAGCATACCCTGCTCATAACCGATACTGGCTGCGAAGTATTGACTTTGCGTTCAGGTGAAAAGTTATAAATCAACAATACCAGACAAGCTGATGCCCAACATGAATTCACTGGATAATCTACTTTCACAAGCTGATATTTCAACAAAACGATATAGAGAGATTTTAAAATCAACCCAGAAAAATATTCGGCAGGATTTTTATGATGGCAATACAGTTGCAGATTTAGTACACCAACGCGCAACGATCATTGACAAAATACTCAGAAAAATATGGCATAATTTTTTTCCACACAAAAAGACCGATATTGCTCTCATTGCTGTGGGTGGGTACGGTCGCGCAGAACTTCACCCAGCTTCGGATATTGACTTACTCATTCTGCTTGAAACAGAAAACCATTCAGATTACCAGGCACCACTTGAACAATTTCTGACTTTTTTATGGGATATCGGTTTGGAAGTCGGGCAAAGTGTTCGTTCACTCTCTGAGTGCGTTACTGCAGCAAGAAAAGATATCACAATCGCAACCAATCTCATGGAGTCACGCCTGCTTACAGGCCCGGAACCACTATTTGCTCAACTCTCAGACCAGACAAGCCCTGAAAAAATATGGCCAAGCGATCAATTTTTTGAAGCCAAATGGCAAGAGCAGATTAACCGTTACCAACGTTACAACGTTGCTTTTTATAACCTGGAGCCCAATGTAAAAGGTGGCCCGGGAGGGTTGCGTGATATTCAGATGATTGGCTGGGTCGCTAAACGCCACTTTCGCGCTAATACACTCCATAATTTGGTTAGCCACCACTTTCTCACTGAATCAGAATACAACACATTAATGTCATGCCAAAACTTCCTGTGGAAAGTTCGTTTTGGTTTACATTTAATATCAAAGCGTAAAGAAGAGCAGCTACGTTTTGATCTTCAGCAAGAGTTGGCAAAGCAGTTTGGTTATCAAGAGAATAACAATCATCTGGCTGTTGAACGATTCATGAAAGATTATTACTCCACTATTACTGAAGTGAGCCGCCTCAATGAAATGCTGCTGCAACTATTTCAGGAAGCGATCATTCGTGAAAAAGAAGCGATAAAAACAATCCCCATTAATAAACGTTTCCAAATAAGAAGCAACTATATTGAAGTCACGAACGACGAAGTGTTTCGCAACTACCCTTTTGCATTATTAGAAATTTTTTTACTGCTTCAGCAACACCCTCACATAAAAGGCATTCGAGCACAAACCATTCGCCTGTTACGTGACCACTGCTACTTGATTAATGACAAATTTCGTCAAGATCTGCGCTGCCGCTCTGTTTTTATGGAAATTTTACGTCAACCTGCCGGTATTGTTACACAACTCCGTAGAATGAATCGTTACGGCATTCTTGCTGCATACATTCCTGCTTTCAATAAGCTCGTGGGTTTAATGCAATTTGACCTGTTTCACATCTATACTGTTGATGAACATATCCTGATGGTTGTGCGAAATTTACGACGCTTTTCCGTACCAGAATTTTTTAATGAATACCCAAGGTGCAGTGAAATTCATCAAACCCTGCCAAAAATTGAACTGCTCTATCTTGCCGGACTATTCCACGATATCGCCAAAGGGCGCGGTGGTAACCATGCTGAACTCGGTGAAAAAGATGCATTTGAGTTTTGTATGCATCATCAACTCAGTCAATATGATAGTCAACTGGTGGCATGGCTGGTGCGTAACCATCTATTGATGACATCCATTGCGTATCGTAAAGATATCAACGACCCCGATGTTATCCATCACTTTGCAATGCGCGTTGGTGACCAAACTCGTCTGGATTACCTCTATTTACTCACTGTTGCAGACATACGCGGCACCAACCCTGAACTATTTAATAGCTGGAAAAATGCGCTGTTTAGCAGGCTCTATGAATCGACACGTAAAGTATTACTACAAGGTTTGGAAAAACAGGTAGACCAAACGACACATATACAGGAGACTCAAAACGTAGCACTCGATACTCTCAAGGAGCTATCACTGGAAGGATCGTTAATAGAGCAGCTCTGGAGTAACTGGGGCAAAGATTACTTCCTCTCTCATACAGCTGATGAGATTGTCTGGCACACATTTTCCGTCGCAAAATCCACTCCTGATAAATTACCCCTTATTCTGGTGAGACAGGATACAAAACAAGGGGGCACAGCGGTTTTCGTTTATGCAAAAGACCAGGATGGTATTTTTGCTGTCACGACCCAACTTCTGGATCGACTTGGCCTCTCCGTTGCAGATGCACGCATTATGACGACCGACGATGGTTACACTCTGGACAGCTACATCGTTTTGGAAAAAAATGGCGGTGCCATTCATAATGATATTCGTGAACAAGAAATTATCAATTTACTGAAAAAATATATATCCCCACCCAATCTTAAGTTACTCAACGACAACAAACGCTGGACACGCCACCAAAAATTATTTACTGGAAAAGCTGAGATTACATTTTCACAAGATGAAAAAAACCAGCGAACCATTATGGAAGTACACTGCACAGATCAACCAGGGCTTCTTTCCAAAGTTGGGCAAACCTTGGTCGCTTGCAAAATTAACTTAAAAAATGCGAAGATCGCTACTTTTGGTTCACATGTAGAAGATATATTCTATATTACTGATGCGAATAACCAACCACTTATTCATCAATTCCAATTTGACCAACTCAAAGAGACTCTTTGCAATTATTTAGGTAAAGATAGTTGTTAAATATACGCCAGTACATTTTCCAGTTTTGTAAACAAAATGTCATTCCATTAGTTCTGATTCTGCCCGCATTATGCATCAGTATTGCTGGAGACTCATTGATTATTCCCATGCGTTATGATCGTGAAGCCATTTTTTCGGGTGAAATATGGCGCCTTATCACAGGAAACCTGGCACACTTGGGGTGGCCTCATCTACTTATGAATCTATCCAGTTTAATACTGATATGGATGCTATTTGGAAAAACCTTAAGCACTCTAACATGGGCAATTGTTGCACTGGTTAGTTCTCTATTTGTCACAGTAGGTCTCATGCTATTTTCACCGATGACCGGTTGGTATGTAGGATTATCAGGCATGTTACACGGACTGTTTATTGCAGGTGTTTTTGCCAACATAGCAAACGGATATAAATTGGAGTATCTATTGCTTGTTGCTGTTTTTGCTAAACTTTTCTGGGAGCAGTGGTATGGGCCACTCCCGGGCTCTGAGTCGCTCGCGGGCGGCAGTGTTGTTGTTAACTCCCATTTGTATGGTGCAATCGCAGGATTGATTGCGGGTATTTATATTTGGATCACACACAAAACAACAACTTTAAATATCTCGTAGACAAAATCTTACAACTGCCGCCCAAGCAGCGTTCCAACCCACGTTCCAAACACACATAACACCACACTCAGCCCGACATTCAATATCGCTTTAAAACGCTCGCCCTGTTCGATCAAACTCAGCGTCTCTATCGAAAACGTAGAGAACGTTGTAAATGCGCCAATAAAGCCGATCAATATGACGGCTCGCCACTCTTCACTCAGTGATGAACGCTCGACAATCAGCACATATAAAAAACCCATCAGCAGTGACCCTGTAACATTGATGAAGAGCGTTCCATAAGGAAAAGCGCGGCCGAACATGCTGTGAAACCAGCCCGAGACCCAAAAACGCATCACAGCTCCAAATGCGCCTCCCATAGCGACGGCAACCGATTGCATGATCATGACTGTTGACTCTTTTGGTTGCGATCCAATCTGTGCAAGTGCTTCAATTTTTCACCAATTTTAATCTCCAGGCCGCGCGCTACAGGCTGATAATAGACAGGGTTTCCCATCTCTTCGGGAAAATAGTTTTCCCCTGCGGCATAAGCTTCCGGTTCATCATGTGCGTAGCGATACCCTTTGCCGTAGTCCAGATTTTTCATCAGCGAAGTCGGGGCATTGCGAATGTGCATCGGCACCTCCAGTGAACCCAGTTTTTTTGCATCGGACATCGCAGCTTTATAGGCCATATAAACAGCATTACTTTTCGCTGCACTCGCCATATAAACCAACGCCTGTGCCACCGCAAGTTCCCCTTCCGGGCTTCCCAGACGTTGCTGAACATCCCATGCATTGAGTGCCATTTGCAAAGCACGCGGATCGGCATTACCGATATCTTCACTCGCGATTCGCACAACACGCCGCGCCAAGTAAAGCGGATCACACCCCCCATCCAGCATCCGGCAAAACCAATAGAGCGCCGCATCGGGCGATGAGCCTCGCACTGATTTATGCAGCGCTGAAATCTGGTCGTAAAACGCTTCGCCTTTATTATCAAAGCGACGAGTACCACCACCCGATAAAACCTCATCAAGCAATGCATCACTCACCACATTTCGCCCCCCTTCTTTTTCTGCAAGATCAGCGACGATATCCAGAAAATTCAGGCTACGCCTTGCATCACCATCCGCAGCGATTGCAATACGTTCAATTTGAGGTTCTTCGATATCAAGAGGTAATTCACCCAAACCACGGTCGCGGTCATGCAGTGCTCTTTTAAGCACCTGCACGATCTCTTCCGGTTGTAATGATTTCAAAACATAGACACGCGCTCGTGAAAGCAACGCATTATTGAGTTCAAAGGATGGGTTTTCCGTCGTCGCACCAATAAACATCAGCGTGCCATCTTCTACGCTGTGTAAAAAGGCATCCTGCTGTGATTTATTAAAACGGTGCACCTCGTCAACAAACAGCAATGTGCCTCTATTCTCTTTTTGACGGATTTTTTTGGCTTGATCGACCGCCGTACGAACCTCTTTGACTCCCGCCATCACTGCTGATATCTCAATCATATGAACATCTGCGCAGCGAGCGATCATTCGTGCCAGTGTTGTTTTTCCCGTACCCGGCGGCCCCCAGAAAATCATGGAGTGCAAACGACCGGTTTCGACCGAAAGTCGAAGCGGTTTATTCGCAGCTAACAGATGACTTTGACCATAAAACTCATCCAGCCCCTGAGGCCGCATGCGATCAGCCAAAGGCTGGAATGGATCAGCGATCACTATTCAATATCACCCACAACATCCACACCTTTGGGTGGAGTAAATTCAAACAGTGATGGGGATAATTTAACCCCCAGTTTGACATCACTAAAGACTAATCGTGTGGTTTGATTGAATGCATCGAGCAGCTCCATCTCCTGCAAAACAGAGCCTTTCAAACCTAATCGTACACGTTCAAAACTGCGCTCTTCTGTATTAGGCAGTAACTCCAGCCATTCTATAGAGTCACTCGAACCCAGTGATTTGATTTTAAAGTTTTTTTCCAGAGCTTGATCTCCTCCGGCAAGCAACAATGCAGGAAGGTCACCCAGCTCACTTTTTTGTGATTTAACGGTCACCTGCTCCAGATCATCGTCATACAGCCAGATATTTTTACCATCCGCCACAATCAACTGTTTGTAAGGCTCGGTATAATCCCAACGAAAACGGCCGGGCCTTGAAAGATAAAACAGCCCTTTTGCTTGCTGATTCACACCACCATCCGCATCAAATACGGTTTGTTCAAACACCGCCTGCAAGGTTTGCGATTTTTTAAGAAAAGCAGAGAGTCGGTCTGCGCCTTCGTTAGCCATTGTCGAAACTGAATTCAGCATCAATACCAAAAAGATTGCGGCCACTCTATTCATCATTTTGTTACTCATATTATTTCACTCAACAATACTATAGAGGATATTTATTTATCCACGGGCAGCGGTCACTGCCATTAAGTTAAGCATATAAACACACCTCGTCCCCACTACGCCAACCCCTTAACCACATGCCGATAAACCCAATCAGGCACGGTATCTTGTTTATAGTCGACATTCTTACCTTCTGTAATTTCACACACCCACACAGAGGCATCCCCCGAGTTGTCAAATATGTAAGCTTTGTTTGTTGCTTTGATTGCTTGCGGCAGTTGATTCAGTGATCTTTGGTAACGACTCACAATTTTATCTTGCGGTACATCGTGTCCACCTGCTGCGACTCGTTGCTTGACTCGGGTAATATTAATTTCAGGGTCATCGGTTGCGATATAGTAAAGATAGGTTCGGTATCCAAGTTGTTGCGCAGTGTGAAGCAGCTCTATTTTATCAGCCGCACTCATGACGGTTTCAAAGGTAAATGAAATGCGTTTTTCCAGTAATTTCCTGCGGATAAAGTCAGCACAGACGGAAGCAAAATAGGAATTAACCAGCACTTCAAAAAAACTGAGCTTGTGATCAGTGAATGTCAGGCAGGATGCATCTTCAAGCAAACCCGCTTTTTTCAACAAAGCGGATTGGTTAAAAAAACCCAATATCTCCTCTTCTTCTGCAACAACCTCATATCGTTGCAAATCCAGAAAACCAAACTGATTAATCTCTTTCTCTATTTCATCTGGATTAATATAAATACCGAGTAGATCATCAGCAATCACTGACTTCAGTGTGCTTTTCCCACTGCCGTTAGGGCCTGCGAACATTCGCAAACGTGGTGTCTTTATTTTGTACTCAGCCACTTTTATGAACCTTAACCATCGGTTTAGCCTCTTTAATAAATGTTCTTGTGCCATCAGGCGCTGTTGATACAAGTTTGCCATCAACTATTTCAGTCACCGAGTTGCCACTGCTTAGTGCATCTAAATAGGCTTTTTTAGTGGCATTTTCTGCAAGCTTTGGAATCAACGTTTCTAAATAATTAAGCTCTTTTTCTGTTCTCATGTTTGTAGTTCCTGTTTTAACTGATCAAGCAACGTATCCCTTTTTGCAAAAAACTTTTCATTTACCCATCAACGGGCGGTGGTGCCAGCACTTCACGTTGCCCATTCGATTGCACTGAACTCACAACACCAGCCGCTTCCATCGCTTCAACCAGACGTGCCGCCCGATTGTAACCAATTTTCAGTCGTCGCTGGACTCCAGAGACAGACGCTTTACGTGTTTCAGTCACAATTTGCAGCGCGGCATCATACAACTCATCTTCTTCTGCACCGCCACCCCCGCCTAATGCAGCGGCAATATCTTCTGCAGCACTGCCATCGAGTATCTCATCAATATATTCAGGGGAGCCTGTCTGGCTCAAAAATTCAACGACCGCATGAACTTCATGATCATCCACAAAAGCGCCATGAACACGTTCAGGAATGCTTTTTCCACCAGGTAGATAGAGCATGTCACCATGCCCCAGCAACTGCTCTGCACCCATCTGATCGAGAACCGTTCGAGAATCAATTTTTGATGAGACCTGAAAGCCGATACGCGCAGGAATATTCGCTTTAATCAGGCCAGTAATAACATCCACTGAAGGGCGCTGGGTCGCCAAAATCAGATGAATACCACATGCCCTCGCTTTTTGCGCCAAACGCGCAATCAGCTCTTCGACTTTCTTGCCGACCACCATCATCATATCTGCTAACTCATCAATGACGACGACAATGTAAGGCAACGGCTCCAACGTTGGAACTTCAGTCACGCCTTCGGTGAATTGAAAAAGTGGATCAGGGAATGATTCACCCTTTGCTGCGGCTTCTTTTAGTTTGCGGTTATAACCTGCAATATTACGCACCCCGACCGAGGCCATCCAGCGGTAACGTCGCTCCATTTCGCCCACACACCACTTCAATGCATTGGAAGCCTCTTTCATATCTGTGACAACGGGAGCCAGCAAATGTGGAATGCCCTCATAGATCGACAATTCCAACATTTTAGGGTCGATCATAATCAAACGAACCTGCTCTGGTGTGGCGTTATAGAGAAAGCTCAGAATCATGGCATTGACCCCGACCGACTTACCAGAGCCGGTTGTTCCCGCAATGAGTAAATGAGGCATTTTGCCTAAATCAGCCACCACAGGCTGACCTGATATATCCTTCCCCAGCCCCATTATTAATGGTGAACTGGCTTCATCGTAAACAGTCGATTTCAGAATTTCACTGAGCCGGACAATTTCCCGATACTCATTTGGAATTTCCACACCCACCACCGGTTTACCCGGAATCACATCGACAATACGCACACTCATCACCGATAGTGAACGCGCCAGATCTTTAGATAAATTGGTGATTTGACTGACTTTCACACCCGCGGCCAGTTTAAGCTCATAGCGTGTAATCACCGGCCCGGGATGAACGGCCACCACTTCCACAGAAACATTAAACTCTTTCAGTTTAACTTCCAGCAGGCGGGACATTACCTCCAAATCTTCTTTAGAAATGCTGTTTTTAGGAGGCTCTGCATCATCCAATAATGACAACGGCGGCAAAGTACCTGCCTCTATATTGTGAAACAGGGGTTTCTGGCGCTCTTTTTCAGCCCGTTTACTGACTTCAATGCCTTGAAAAAGCGGCTCGATACGAAGCTTTTTCGAGGCTTGTTTTTCAGCCTTCTTAATGATCCTGGCAGCCGTTTTTTTCTCTTTACTCTCTTTTTTCAGTATCTGCTTCTGTCTGGATAAAACTCTCCAGCGCAGCCATTTTTGCTTGACCCATGAAAAACTATCAAGCGTGACTCGCCCCGTCGCATCCACCAGACCAATCCACGATAGCCCCGTACAAATACTGACCCCAACCAGAAAAAGTGTAAATAAAATAAGCGTAGCACCTAAAAGGTTGAATAACTTCAACAAGGCAGAGCCCACCATTGCTCCCAGCGCCCCGCCCCCTGCTAAAGGAAGCGTTCCACCTAAACCCGCCAGATGAAGATGAACCAATGCAGCTCCCGACAAAACCAACAGAAAAAACCCACCGCTACGCACCCAGCCTTGTCGCCACCAGTTGTCGTCTTTATGTTTTCGTCCTTTATAAAAAACAAAAGCAAAGTACGCAATAACAACGGGGAAAAGATAAGCCATCACCCCAAAAATATATAAAACAAAGTCAGCAAACCAGGCGCCTACCAGGCCCCCTGTATTTTGGGCTGCACCATGCGTCACACTACGAAAAAAACCTGGGTCACTGGAATGATAAGTAAAAAGAGAAATCGCAAAATAAATTGCAACAGCACCCAATACCAACAACCATCCCTCATGCAAAGCACGATTAATATGCGTGCTCAAAGGAGCTTGTGTCTTTTTAGTTTTAGTTGCCTGAGCCAAAATGATCGATCCACAGTTGTAAGATTTAGCCATTTTGCCAGTCGAACAGGCTATACTCAACAGTACTGTGAATTATCTCGATCCAGGTTACTTGAAACGTTTTTCATATATCACCCTTTGAAAAATAAGTAATAGGGTCAACAACCTTAATACCATTTTTATCATAAGAACGTCTTAAATTAGCAACAATTTGCGTTGCGCGTTTAGGTTTAAGGCGCTCTGCATAATATTGAAGTGATTTCGAAAGGGTATCATCCCCACACTTAACTTCGATCAACTCTTCAACGACACCTTCTTTAACAATCGCAAAATCAACCTCTCTACCTTCTTTGTCACGGATATAACAAAGATCACAGCGGTAGCCTTCACTATCCTCCAGAAAATGAATGCGTTTTAGCAGACCAGTCGCAACCAGATTTTCAAATCGCGCACCTTCATCACCAATGACATCCGCATTATCAAAAAAATAGATTTTTGGTGCTTTCTGTACTGATCGTGGCAATGATTTTGTATAGGGGCGTATCGTAAAAGTCAGATACATATGATCCAAAATTTCTAACCAGGATTTGGCTGTTTTTGGTGAGATTTGTATGTCATTGGCTAAATTGGATAACGCAACCAAACCACCCACCCGGTGACGCAACAAATCCAGAAACAGCCCCATCTGTGCAGTGTTACGAATCGACTCCAGGTCACGAATATCTTCTCTCAATATCCGGTCAAACCTCTCACGGCGCCACCGCCTGGCATCTATTTCACCACCATCTAAAAATGGTTCAGGAAATCCACCGACTGTCATCAATCGTTTGAACGCGTCCTGTTTTGAAATACCTTTGGGAACCTCATCCAGACTAAAGGGATGCAATCGCCAATAATGATAACGCCCTAACAGTGAGTCTCCACCGCGCCGGTAAAGATCCAGACGCGCCGAACCTGTAACAAGGAAAGAGTGATTTTCACCAATGACATCATAAACCCCTTTTATCCACTGCTTCCATTTTGGATATTTGTGCAACTCATCAAAGACTAACAGTTGATCAGAACGACTCCACCTTTTATGCAGAATATCCTGGCGGTGATCATCAAAATCCCAATTAAAATAACGCCCGGATGGATTTTGGTGCAAGATAGCTTTCGCAAGCGTGGTTTTACCCACTTGACGTGGCCCACCCACAAAAACCATCTTTTTTCTTAAATCATTGATTATATTTACTTGAATACTACGCATATGGCTATATTAGACCATACTAAAAATTAGTCAAGGCTATTTTGTAGTGCAGGGCAAAATAGACATGCTGTTATATTGCCTTTTAAAAGACGATGATGCTCACAAACTTTCTTCACCCCAGCTACCGATAATATTCGGCGGAACAGGTTTTTCTCTGCGTATTGACAAGCCAGCATCTCATACCTGTTAGATTTATTATTGGGTATACTGCCTATACTAATGAATTTCGATGAGACTCGACCAAACAACCCTTGAGATGAAAACAAGCCACCTCCCTCCCCTACTTTCAAGCAACGAGCTGGGCCAATTGCGGGGCTGTTTACTAAATAGCTCCCCTCTTCATGCACGTGGACAGATTGCATTAACAGGCCGTTACAAATCACTTCATCGTGGTCATGGTATGGACTGGGTCGATACCCGCTCCTATCAAGCCGGTGACGATTTGCGACATCTGGACTGGCGCGCAACCGCACGCAGCGGCAAAGCTACCACCAAGGTGTTTCAGGAGGAGCATCAGCGCAAACTGCTGCTCGTAGTGGATCGTCGTCAAACGATGGCGTTTGGTACAACTATTGATCTGAAAGCAACGGTCGCCGCACGGGCTGCCGCCATTCTGGCCTTCTCTGCCATTGCCAACAATGAAGAAGTTCTGGGAGTTGTGATTGAAGATGAAGCCGCTGTTTATCCTGCCGCCCGAACAGATGAAGCGCTCCTGCCCTTGCTGAGAGCCATATCAAAACCACTCCAACCTGCCCGAGCACAGAAAAACCAGAGCACCTGGCAACAGGTATTTACAACCATAGAGCATTTAGGCGGGAACACTTTCAGCACAATTTTTATCAGTGATTTTGCGGGACTCATTGAAAGCTCGCATCAACGATTACAACATCTGGCCTTGCAACAGGAGGTGGCAGCGATATACATTAATGACCCTGCCGAAGAGCAGTTAAAAGATATTGGAACGATGAATATCGTCTGCCCTCTCACAGGCAAAATCAGCCAAATTGATACCTGTAACAAAACATTACGTCAGCGATACGAACAGGCGATGGCACTCGGGCGCAGTGAACTTTTCAACCATTTCAAAAAGTCAGCCATCCCTTACCACACACTCTCGACAGCGCAAGATACATTCAAACAACTTCAGCAGTGGCAATGGATCAGATAACGACTCTCTCTCAAATGGCTGATATTGTGCCGCCTGAAGCCCCTGTGTGGTGGCCGACAATTTTGCTTATTGTCATCGGGTTATTATTGATCAGTGGTGGTTTTATCTGGAAGTTCAGAAAAAATCAGCCCACGACTCGTTCATCACAGAGCCAGCTTGAAAAAATAGAAAAGCAGTGGCAAACGGGTGAGCTGGATGATCGATTGACTGCATACTGGCTCGCTTCAATATTGCGTCACCACTGGAATCTACCCAGTTTACCTGCTACACCACCACTCATGCTGACAATAGATAAACAGGAGTGGTGCAAAACTGTTGAACAATTAAATACACTGCGCTATAAAAATGGCACTCATCAACAAATTACCCTTGATCTATTTAAAACCATTAAACAATGGTTGAAAAACAGTGAGAATCTAACCTGAATGCTGCAACTGGCAACCCCCCTCTGGCTGCTTGCTCTGCCACTTCCATGGCTGTTATGGCAAGCCTCCATACGTTTTATGAAAAACAGAGCCGTACCTCATCGTGCTGCTATCATTCACCCTCAAGCGGTACTGCTGAGCCAATTATCAAGAAGCGCAACCACTAACAAAGCAACCCCCTGGTTATGGCTTATTGGTTGCATGTTATTGATTATCGCACTAAGCAGGCCGCAATGGTTCAGCGACAATGAGTATCCGGGGCAGGGACGTGATTTCATGTTGGCGATTGATCTTTCAGGCTCCATGCGCGCACTTGATTACACCATCGACAATATGCCGGTTAGCCGTCTGGATATGTTGAAACGTGTTGTGACCGGGTTTTTGGATCACCGCCAAGGAGATCGTGCGGGCTTGATTGTATTTGCCGACGATGCTTTCACACTCACACCGGTTACGACCGATTTGGGACTATTGAAAACAGTCGTTGATCAGATCAGGAATGGCATTGCCGGTGAAAAGACAGCGCTTGGCACGGCCATAATGCTGGCCGTGAAACGTTTACAGGATCACGAGCATCCCAGCCGGATATTGATTTTATTCACCGATGGTACTAATACAGCAGGAACCATTCAGCCACTTGATGCTGCACTGCTAGCCCACAAACACGGTATACGAATCTACACCGTTGGCATCGGTTCACAGGGCATCGTCCCTTTCCCCCGAGGCCCTGTCGAACCCCCCGAAATGGCCGAACTGCCACTGGATGAAACCACTCTGCGTACCATCGCAACAGAAACGGGAGGGCGCTATTACCACGCAACTGATATGGAAAGTATGCAACAGATTGTTAAAGACATTGAGCAGCTTGAAACACTTCCCATTGAAGAAAATCCATTAATAAAGCGTCAGGAGATATATGGTTTACCTCTGGGTATCGGGCTAGGATTATTGTTAATTTCCTGGTTTCGTAGCCCGCATGATGTTAGCAATTGAATAGATACTCTCGCTTTGGATTGACCTCGCAGAGCAATGAATAACCTCGCTTCAATAAGCCAGACCGCTCTGCGAGATGATAGATCCCGAGTCGGGCATTTAATTTTTTGGTGCACGCCCCTGACGTTTACGCTCATGCTCCAACAAGAGTTTTTTACGTATACGAATATTCTCAGGGGTCAGCTCAACCAACTCATCATCATTAATAAATTCTAATGCCTGCTCCAGAGTCATAACAATCGGTGGTGTTAATTGAATATTTTCATCAGTACCCGATGCACGCATATTAGTGAGCTGCTTACCTTTGAGTGGATTTACAACCAGATCGTTATCCCGTGAGTGGATACCAATCACCATACCTTCGTAAACTTCCACACCATGCCCGATAAACATACGGCCGCGACTCTGTAGGTTATAGATAGAAAATGACAGTGCTTTGCCTGTACCATTTGAGATCAAAACACCATTTGAACGACCACTGATATTACCCTCTTTCATGGGGCCATAATGATCAAATACATGATGTTTCAAACCGGTTCCTGAAGTCAGTGTCAAAAATTCAGTCTGGAAACCAATCAAGCCACGCGCAGGAATTACATAATCGATACGAACACGACCGTTACCATCGGGCATCATATCTTTCAGCTCGCCCTTACGCTCACCCAAGGCCTCCATCACAGCGCCTTGATGTCCCTCTTCGATATCAATCGTGAGCATCTCATAAGGCTCATGCTTTTCACCATCAATTTCTCTGATGATCACTTCAGGCTGAGAAACCGCCAGCTCATAACCTTCACGACGCATCGTTTCCAGCAAGATAGAGAGATGCAGTTCACCGCGACCTGATACACGGAAACGGTCAGCACTGTCAGTATCTTCAACACGAAGCGCAACATTATGAATCAATTCACGATCCAAACGGTCACGAATTTGGCGACTGGTCAGAAACTTGCCTTCTTTTCCTGCAAAAGGAGAATTATTAACTTGAAAGGTCATACTCACCGTTGGCTCATCAACAGAGAGCGCTGGCAAAGCTTCAACCAATTCAGGGTTACATAACGTATCTGAGATATTCAAGTTATCAACTCCAGTAAAAGCAATAATATCACCCGCTTGTACTTCATCAACTTCAACACGATCTAACCCCAGAAAACCAAACAGCTGAAGTACTCGTGCATTTCTCTTCTCACCCTTGCTATCAACAATAACGACCGGACTATTTTTCTTAATAGTGCCTCGTTTAACGCGACCCGTACCAATAACACCGACATAACTGGAATACGCCAGTGATATCACCTGCATCTGAAAAGGCCCTTCTGTATCCACATCAGGTTTGGAAACCTTGTCTACGATGGTTTCAAACAGTGGAATCATATCACCACTGCGAATATCATTTTCCAAACCTGCATAACCATTAAGTGCCGAGGCAAAAACAACTGGAAAGTCCAGCTGTTCGTCCGTTGCTCCCAATTGATCAAACAGCTCAAAAACCTGATCCATAACCCAGTCAGGACGAGCGCCTGGACGGTCAATTTTATTTATAACAACAATCGGTTTTAAACCCAAGGCAAATGCTTTTTGAGTCACAAAACGGGTTTGTGGCATCGGGCCATCCACAGCGTCTACAAGTAAAAGCACTGAATCGACCATTGATAAAACACGCTCAACCTCACCACCAAAATCAGCATGGCCTGGAGTATCTACAATATTTATATGGTAACCATTCCAGTGAATCGCAGTATTTTTAGAAAGAATCGTAATACCGCGCTCTTTCTCAAGATCATTGGAATCCATCGCCCGTTCAGGTAATTTTTCACGATCACCCAATGTGTCAGACTGTTGTAATAACTGATCCACAAGCGTTGTTTTGCCATGGTCAACGTGAGCAATGATTGCAATATTTCGAATTTTATCAATAGGTTTCATGAAATTAATATCTATAAAGTCGTCGGCATAAACGGAACTTTTGCAAGAACCGCCAATAAAAGTCGCGACATTATACACTTAATAAATATCAACGCAGGGTTGAATTTGCTATTTTTTTTTGGCAAGGTAAATCACCCTTCCATTTAAATAACCCAAACTCAAGAATAGCCGACGTGACAGCCCCTCTCGTTTCAATTATTATCTGTTGCTACAATCGAGCGCACTTTCTTCCCACGACACTCAAATCTGCATTTGCACAGAGTTATCAACCTATTGAAATTATTGTATTTGATGACGGTTCGGAAGATAACACTGAACAATTAATATCAAGCTACAGCGACAGAGTTCAATACTACCGCCAGGAAAATCAGGGAATCGCTGCTGCTCGCAGTAACGCTTGTCGTTTAGCAAAAGGTGAATATATTGCTTTTCTGGATGATGATGATTTGATTCCAACTGAACGAATCACTCTATTAATGGCTGCTTTAAAAGAGTATCCACAGGCTATTTTTGCAGTTGGAGATCTGGAAACAATTGATGATGAAGGCCAATTAACCGGCAAACGCTGGCTACCAAAAAACCACCTTGGCACGCAAAAAAACACCCTTTTTGAACATGGTGATGAAGCTGTATTATGGCCTCACGTTCCAGCGACCCCACACACCACACTATTTCGTAAAGCTGATGGTGAAAAGATTGGCTGGTTTGACCTGCAGTATCGTTTTGCTGCTGAAGATAAAGATTTTTTTGCACGCCTCGGTCGTTTAGGTTCTATCGTATATGTTCCTGAAATTGTCTCTCATTACCGCTGTGGTCACTCATCACTCACTCACAACAATAACTTGCGTACTTTTTATAGCCAGCTACTACTATTTGAAAACCATCTACATCAAATAAACCCCGAACGAAAAAAATTTCGCCAACGTTTGCAACAACGAATATTGCAAACTCTGATAAAAATACGATGCAATAAAAATATGGATTCATCCCAACCCGATAATGTGCCGAATGATGACCTCAAACGAGCTCTCGCATTGCTGGGTTTGGGTGACAAACTAAAGTATTTCTGGGCCGCATGGGCTCAGCATCCAATAAAAATGATCACTTCACGGAAATAACCTATGAGTATTAATGACAAACCTCTGGTGACAATCGCCATACCGACCTACAACAGAGCGAATGGCTTTTTACCTCAAGCCATTGAGTGCGCCCTGAATCAAACCTATCCAAATCTGGAAATTATTATTTCTGACAATCACTCGACCGATCACACTGAAAGCACCGTTGCTAATTATCAAGATAAAAGAATCAAATATATTAAGCAGCCACAAAATATTGGTGCCAACAATAATTTCAACTTCTGTTTTTCTGAAGCTCGCGGGGAATTTGTATTGCTCCTGCTTGATGATGACATAGTCGACCCTGACTTTATTGAAGTATGTATGGATGCCGCCAAAACTCTGGATAATGTAGGTTTGGTTAGAACAGGAACGCGCATCATTGATATGGAAGGAAACATATTGATGCAAAGAGAGAACCCTGCATCGGGTATGTCCCCTACTGAATTTTTTCTCGCATGGTTTAATAATGATATTGCCCTATATGTATGCAGCACGCTTTTTAATACTGAAAAGTTACGTGAGATCGGTGGCTTCAATTCCAGACACAACCTGTTTCAAGATGGCCTTGCCATTACCAAGCTTATTGCAAAGTATAACCATGCCAATGTCAAAGAGGTTAAAGCCGGGTTTCGTCAACATGATAAAAACATGGGAGTCATCGCTGAATACGATGCTTGGTGTGAAGACAGCCTCGACTTATTAAAAAGTATGTGTGATGCCTCGGGACAAGATCAATCCATCATCAAAAGTGCCGGAATGACTTTTTTCTGCGCAATGAATTATACGGAAGCGGCTCGACTTGCATCACCCCTTAGACGTTTCCACGCCTATTATAGAGTTGCAAAATACTTTGACTTTGCCTACTCACCTTTTAAGTTTGCCTATAAAAAGGACATAAGACCTGCTTTGCGAAAATTAAAACGTCTATTGTTCAAGAAAACAGATACGCTCACAACCAAATAATATAAAAATACTCAAGTCAGTTTGACACTAAAAAACCTGTTGAGACGCTTTAATCTCTTCGATTAACTGCTGATTATCCCGCATGAGCTTCTGGTTGCCACGAGCAAGCTGGTTGGAGCGGCGTGCAAATTGTTCCGCTTTTTTTAAGTTTTTACTTAATAAATAGAGCTTCGCAAGACGATGCCAAGCGTAGGCGTTACGCGGCTCTATACGCACCGCACGCTCGGTGAGTGCAATGGCTTCAGACCTGTCGCCCTGCTTCTCTTTAGCCGCCGCCTGTGCAAGCAAAACCTGAGTGGGGCCGGTATTTTTAATCTCGACATCAACAGGCTGCTGCATCGACCCCGTCACTGAGCAACCGCCCAGCATGAGTATTAACACAACCATTGAGTAGCACTTTTTCACTGAAACAACCCTCTAAATTTATCCCAGGCTTTTTTCACACCTTTATTAGCACAAGGCGCACGCTCATCAGGCGCTGTACCAATAATAAAGGGAAGCAGCTCGGTATCAAGGCAACTTTGATCTGCACGCAATCCTGTTTTCCGGTCAATAAGGATGCTTTCAATATTTGACGTCAAAGAGGCATCACTTTTAGTTTGTGAAATTTTAACCATAATATCCGCCCAAACTTGTAGCGCCCCACTTGAACCTGTCAAACCCATCGTCTGATTATTATCACCACCCAGCCACACAACACCAGAAAAATCCTGGCCAAACCCTGCGAACCAACTATCACGCAGTTCATCGGTTGTTCCCGTTTTTCCTGCCAACACCACATTTTCAGGCACTCGCGCAGCAACATGTTGACCTGTACCGTGACGGAACGCTTCACGCAACCCGTAATTCACAAGGGAGACCGCATCAGAATCAAAACGTTGCTCAGTATCCAACGAGTAACGCTGTAATGGTACACCTTTTTGGGTCAACACTTCCCGTACCGAGCGCAGTCGTGTGTAAAATCCGCCATCTGCCAATGTTTGATACATCTGCGCCATATCAATGGGAGCCATTTCAATCGCACCCAGCAACAGAGATGGGTAATATGGCAATTTCTTCTCAATACCCAAACCATGCAATGTTTGCACAAACTCATCAATTCCCAGCTTCATGCCCAGATTCACCGCCGCCAGATTATATGAATGCGACAACGCGTCCACTAATAATACCGAACCATGTGTAGTTTGATCATAGTTTTCAGGGATCCAGACCTGTCCATCTCTCATTGTTATTTGAATAGCCTTATCATCAACTAGTGAAGCCAATGTATATTTTTTTGATAACGCAGATAAATAGAGCGCAGGCTTGAGTAAAGAGCCGACAGGACGCTGAATATCAAGCGCACGATTAAAACCTTCAAAGCGGACATTTCGCCCCCCCACAACGGCCACAACCTCAGCGCTGCCCACACGGGTAATAACAACCCCGCCCTGCAAAGTATCAGATGTAATACCACGACTTTTTTCCAGACGCTTAATCCATTGAGTCGTCTCTTTTTCAGTTACCTCCTGAACCATAGGATCAAGTGTTGAAAATATACGCAGACCTTCGCTCATTAAATCATCTTCTCGATAATCTTTTTTCAGATCACGCTTCACCAACTCAATAAATGCTGGATAAAGGCCATGCCCCCGATTGGGTTTGGGCGCAATATTCAATGGAGACTGTTTTGCTTTTAGAGCTTGCTTTTGATCAATTAAATTATCGTGATAAAGCTTATCAAGAATCTGGTTACGCCGTTTCAATGCTCGATCTGTATGTCGCCTGGGATCATAATAAGTGGGGCCTCGTAACACGGCTACTAACAGAGCAACTTCAGACGGGGTCAATTCACGCGCTGGTTTATTGAAGTAAAACTCACTGGCAAGGCCAAAGCCGTGAATCGCCCGCACACCATCTTGCCCCAAATAGACCTCATTAACATACGCCTCCAGAATCTCTCTTTTTTCATAGCGCAATTCCAATAATGATGACATGATCGCTTCATTAAACTTACGTATCAGGGTGCGTTCATTATTGAGATAGAAATTTTTCACCAGCTGCTGGGTCAATGTACTGCCACCCTGAACTACATGCCCGGCCCGTAAATTTACCCAGGCTGCACGGACAATGCCACGCCAATCGATGCCGTGATGAATTGCAAATTTTCGATCTTCAATAGCAAGCAGTGCCGCTAACAGCAAGGGAGGCAGCTCTTCGAGCTGAACCAGAACACGATCTTCTTTGTGTGACGGATAAATGGTACCAATCTGCATCGGTTCCAAACGAATCAAACTCAACGCTTCGCCTGTCGATGCATCAATCAAATGGCTTAAATAATTACCATTAATCTCCAGTTTTATTGAGCGAGACGGCTCTTGTCCATCCCAATGTTGAAAAGCTCTAACCGAAATTACAAATTGATTGCCACGACGCATATAACTACCTGCAGTCAAACCATCACTGGACCTCTGATAACCAATTAATTTCAGCTCAGAGTGCAGATCATCGGCATGAATAAACTTATCGGGATAAAGCTCTAATGCGCGTGCATATACTCTGGATGGAACGGCCCAGCGTTTACCTTCAAACTTTTTTTGTACCACATGGTCGAGATAAAGCACATAGCTCGTCAAAGCGATCATTGAAGGCAAAACAAAAACCAATAAAAGCGATACCCATAGACGACGCGCTGGTTTTTTTGATGGTTCAGCGCTCACTATTTAACACTTTAATCGACGATTCAGACAAAAAATATTCAGGGTTCACCCGTGTTTTATTCAAGCTCACACTCCAATGAAGGTGTGGCCCGGTCGCTCGCCCGGTTTGACCAATAGTACCCAGCACAGCGCCTCGTTCAATCACTTGATCTTCTTGCACATCAATACGCGCCATATGGCAATACATCGTAATCAAACCTTGACCATGATCAATAAATACAGAATTGCCATTAAAAAAGAAATCACCCGTCAGAATCACTTTTCCAGTGGCTGGCGCATGAATAGGTGTTCCTTCAGGTGCAGCAATATCAATCCCGCTGTGCGGTTTACGTGGTTGATTATTGAAAAAACGTTTCAAACCAAACGGGCTGCTTCTTACAGCTTTCACGGGCAAGTCGAAATTCAAGTTCATATCAGAAACATCACTCCATGTTCTATATGCTTTACCCATCTGTTTTTTTTCTCGCCCGATTCTTTCCATGGACTTTTTATCAGGGCTGACCTTGTTTTTATTTTTGATCGTAATGTACTCCTCTTCGTACTCTTTAGGGTTCACTTTAAAGCGAACCATCTGTTTTTTACTGTTTTCAGACTTCACGATGAGTTGATGCACTCCAGGCTTCACATTTAACGGAATGCCTACCACGGCTTGCCAACCATTATCTGCGCGTGAAACCAATACTCTTCGCTCACGATAGTGCACAACAGGTGGCAGCGACGAAGTCACATCAAGAGGTACAACTGAGACCCCTCCCGGGACAGAATAGCTCTGCACGGCATACACCCATGAGCTTATGCTTAAAAAGCTCGCGATATAAAGCAACAGAACGACTCTTTTCATATTCATTTCCTTTTTTTATTTATTTATTGGATTCACTTCATCTACCCTACAAACCAGTGAAGTTAATGCCAGCTGCGCTTCTATCTTATCCCCAGCTTTTACATCGCTGTCACAACGTATCACTCGACGTTCAGGCAGGCTGCGTATAATCGAATAACCTCGATCCAGTGTCGCCAATGGACTGACCGCATCCAAAGCCCTGCCCAGTGCTCTCAGTTTTTCGCAGGGTTTATTGAGTGCTTGCCGCATTCCACGATTCAAACGGCTCTCTAAAACCTCCAGTATTTGGCCATACTGATTCAATTTTGGTGTGGGCACTTGATGCTTTAAGGCAATACTCTGCTTTTCCAACCAGCTTTCTTGTTTTTGCAAAAATCGTTGCATAGCTCCAAGCAAACGTTGCTCCAACTCATCGGCACGCTGAGCATGAGTCATCAACTGTTGCCCGGGGTGGCGCTGTTTGAGTCGCTGAGTCAACCATGAGAGTATTTGCTGCTTTTGAGCTATACAACGGTCTTGAAGTTCCATCAATCGAATTTGGTATTGTTCAAACTGATTGAGCAACGCACCCCCATCAGGTGCCACCATTTCAGCCGCCACCGACGGCGTTGGCGCACGTTGATCTGCAACAAAATCAGCAATGGTAAAATCAATTTCATGACCCACACCACAAACAATGGGTGTTATCGCATAATAAATTGCGCGAGCTACCACTTCTTCATTGAAAGCCCATAAATCCTCAAGAGAGCCACCGCCTCGGGCGACAATCAATACATCACAGGTTTGATCTTCATCCGCCCGCTCAATCGTTTCTGCAATTTGTTGCCCTGCCCCTTTGCCTTGAACCTGCGTGGGATAAACAATAATATTCGCTAACGGATAACGCCGCTTCAACACGCTAAGAATATCGCGAATCGCCGCTCCTGTCGGTGATGTCACCACACCAATTGTTGCAGGAAAATTTGGCAGTGATTTTTTATTTCTCTCTTCAAACAACCCTTCCCGGTTAAGGCGCTGTTTGAGCTGTTCAAAAGCACGCTGCAAAGCTCCATCACCGGCAGCCTCCAGATCTTCGACAATCAGCTGAAATTCGCCTCGCCCTTCATAAAGGCTAACACGAACCCGCGCCATAACTCGATCGCCATTTTTTGGAGAGAAATCAATATAACGATTTCGCGTGCGAAACATAGCGCAACGAACCTGAGAGAGATCATCTTTTAAAGTAAAATAAAAGTGCCCTGAAGATGGGCAGACAAAATTCGAAACCTCACCCTCAACCCAAAGTAATGGAAAGTTGCCCTCCAGAAGGGCACGCGCTTCGCTATTGAGACGGGAAATTGTATAGATTTTTCGCTTTAAACTAGAAGATTGATACTCATTCATGCCCTGAATCATACCTTGATCATTCATTTTTTCACAGACAACGCTTATAATGTGCCACCTAAAATTTAACCGCTTGTATATAACGGAGTGTTCCATGCGCCTCATTCAAGAAGCTTTAACGTTTGATGATGTATTACTTCAACCGGATTACTCCGACATTCTGCCTAAAGAGGTCACTCTGGAAACAAAGCTGACGCGTAACATCAGCCTCAATATTCCGCTAATCTCTTCTGCGATGGATACTGTCACAGAGTCCCGATTAGCCATCGCTTTGGCGCAGGAAGGGGGGATGGGGATTATCCATAAAAATATGACTCCCTCTCAGCAAGCGGCTGAAGTACGTCGAGTCAAAAAATTCGAGAGCGGTATTATTACAGAGCCGGTCACGACAACAGTAAACACCACGATTCGTGATGTGATGGAAATCACCCGAATCAACAATATATCAGGGGTTCCTGTCGTAGATGGTGAAAATCTGCTTGGCATCGTGACCAGTCGCGATCTTCGATTTGAAACGCACCTTGATGACCCGATCACCAACATCATGACCCCCAAAGAGCGCTTGATCACAGTGAAAGAAGGAGCCAGCCGTGAAGAGGTTCTTAAATTGCTGCATAAACATCGTATTGAAAAAATACTGGTAGTCAATGATGCGTTTCACCTGCGAGGCATGATCACAGTCAAAGATATTCAAAAATCAACTGATTTTCCTAATGCATGTAAAGACGAGTTAGGTCGATTGCGTGTCGGTGCGGCGGTCGGCACAGGCACTGAAACGGAAGATCGCATCGCGGCACTGGTGTCAGCTGATGTTGATGTGATTGTCGTAGATACGGCTCACGGACATTCAAAGGGTGTTTTGGATCGTGTTCAGTGGGTTAAAAAGAACTACCCGAAAATTCAAGTCATTGGTGGCAATATTGCTACAGCAAAAGCAGCGCGTGCTTTGGTTGATGCGGGTGCAGATGCAGTTAAAGTCGGTATCGGGCCAGGCTCCATTTGCACAACACGCATCGTTACCGGTGTAGGGGTTCCACAGATCAGCGCAATCAATAATATAGCTAAAGAGCTTGAAGGCACAGGGATTCCCCTGATTGCAGATGGTGGAATTCGTTACTCGGGCGATGTTGCAAAAGCACTGGCTGCAGGTGCTTATATCGTCATGATTGGTGGCATGTTCGCAGGCACTGAGGAATCACCCGGTGAAGTTGAACTGTTTCAGGGCCGAACCTATAAATCTTATCGCGGCATGGGCTCTTTGGGTGCGATGCAACAAGGTTCCAGTGACCGCTATTTTCAAGATGCTTCTCAAGCTGAAAAACTGGTTCCGGAAGGTATTGAAGGGCGTGTGGCTTACAAAGGCAGTATCATTGCGATTATTCATCAACTCATGGGCGGCGTACGTGCCAGTATGGGCTATACCGGCTGTAGAAACATAGCTGAATTGCGCACAAAACCTGAGTTTGTTCGCGTGAGCGGTGCGGGTATGCAAGAGAGCCATGTTCATGATGTCACCATCGTCAAAGAAGCCCCGAATTATCACCGAGGAAGTTAAGCTAAAACCATGATTAATGAGCACAACATTCACGACCACCGTATTCTGGTTTTAGATTTCGGCTCGCAATACACACAACTAATCGGTCGTCGTATCCGTGAGCTGGGAGTTTATTGCGAAATACTTCCTTACGATATTGATGCGGATGATATTCGAACTTTTAGACCCAAAGGCATTATTTTGTCAGGTGGCCCTGAATCAGTCACAGGCGAAGATTCACCCGCAGCGCCTTTCACTGTTTTTGAACTGAATGTGCCTGTTCTTGGTATCTGTTACGGTATGCAAACAATGGCTTCTCAACTGGGAGGTAAAGTAGAGTCATCATCTCATCGTGAATTTGGCTATGCACAAGTTCGTGCCCATGGTCACTCCAGTTTATTACGTGATATTGAAGACCATACCACTAAAGAAGGGTACGGCATACTTGATGTGTGGATGAGTCACGGCGATAAAGTCACTGAACTACCGGATGGTTTTATTCGCATCGCCAGTACGGAGTCGGCTCCAATTGCAGGTATTGGTGATGAATCACGCCACTTTTATGGAATACAATTTCACCCTGAAGTCACCCATACCCATCAAGGTGGCCGTATTTTACAGCGTTTTATTCGTGATATTTGTCAATGTGAAGCGCTGTGGACTACAGAAAATATCGCTGAAGAAAGTATCCAGCAGCTGAAAAAAAGGCTGGGGGATGATGAAGTATTACTCGCACTCTCTGGCGGCGTGGATTCTTCCGTTGTTGCGGCGTTGCTCCATAAAGCTATTGGCGACAAGCTCACCTGTATTTTTGTTGATAATGGTTTGCTTCGTTTAAACGAAGGCGATCAGGTCATGGCGACGTTTAAAAAGCACATGGGCATCAATGTGATTCGGGTCGATGCTGAAGATCGCTTTTTTAATGCACTCAAAGGCCAAACAGATCCTGAGAAAAAACGTAAAATTATCGGCAATTTATTTATTGAAATTTTTGAGGAAGAGTCTGCAAAGCTGAATAACATTAAATGGCTGGCTCAAGGTACCATCTATCCCGATGTTATTGAATCAGCGGGCGCTAAAACGGGCAAGGCACATGTGATTAAAACACACCACAATGTCGGTGGCCTGCCTGATACTATGAAGCTCAAACTGATCGAACCCCTGAGAGAGCTTTTCAAAGATGAAGTCAGGAAGCTGGGAGTTGAGTTAGGTCTGCCTCATGACATGGTCTATCGCCATCCATTTCCTGGCCCCGGTCTTGGTGTGCGAATATTAGGTGAAGTGAAAAAAGAGTTTGCTGATCTGTTACGCCTTGCCGATGCCGTCTTTCTTGAAGAGTTGCATAACCATGATCTTTACAATGCAACGAGCCAGGCTTTTGCTGTTTTTCTACCAATAAAATCTGTTGGTGTTATGGGAGATGGCCGTCGTTACGATTATGTGATCGCATTACGTGCGGTTGAAACCATTGATTTTATGACGGCACGCTGGGCGCATCTGCCTTACGATATGCTTGATCTTGTCTCCCGTAGAATTATCAATGAAATTAATGGGATCTCCCGTGTCACTTATGACATTTCAGGAAAGCCTCCCGCAACCATTGAATGGGAATAAGCATAAAATCTGACGAAGAGTGGATTAGCTACGCTATGGATTTGGCAAAACATGCACAATCCATTGGCGAGATTCCTGTCGGAGCTGTCGTCGTTCAAGACAATAAAGTGATCGGCGAAGGCTGGAATCAATCCATTACTAATCATGACCCAACCGCTCACGCAGAAATCATCGCACTCAGAAACGCTGCAAAAAAAATTGGCAACTATCGCTTATGCGATACCACGCTCTATGTCACATTAGAGCCTTGTTCAATGTGCGCGGGCGCGATGATTCACGCTCGAATAAAACGCATTGTCTATGGTGCAAATGACCCTAAAACAGGCGCTGCAGGAACTGTTTTCAACCTGCTAAATCATGAAAACCTTAACCATAAGGTAAGCTGCACGAGTGGAGTAAGGGCCGATGAATGTGGCCAATTACTCTCCCTGTTTTTTAAAAAAAGAAGGGGAGCTAAAAAAAACCAGCCTCCCCTCTAAAACTTTAAAAATCAGCTATCTCCACAATGCAGGAGGCTCAGGAGGCAATACAACGGCTGCTCCCCTTTCAAAATTTCCCGCAACAGTCTCTACATTTTCACGAAAACCATGTTTGAGTAACCATTGCTTCAATAACTTCAGATTATATGAAATATCAATACGCTGTGGTGCCAGGTGGCTTGCACGCTCTAACAAGCGCAATGCAACATGATATTGCCCTTGGCGTGCTTTAACAACCGCTTTATTATTCAATGCAACCGCATCAAACGGGTTCATACGAGCCGCTTCTGAAAAATACTTTTCAGCTTGATCCGTATGACCTTCGACAAGCGCATCGCGCCCCAATTTTTGCCAATCTTCCGCATGTACGGGAGCAGCTAAAATAAGCAGCGCAAGGGCAAAGAGAAACCCAAACCCTCGCATCGAAACAAAACTTGAATCAGCCATTATAGACCTCCTTCATAAAAAGGTTTGGCAGGTTGAGAAAATTTCAGACCTTGCTTTATTTGTGGCTCTGCCCAGGCACGAAGATAAACCATTCCAGTAAACTCATCGTAATCTTTGGCATTGGCAAATGTCACTTTCGCACCGATCGACAACGCCGGTGTCAGCGCATATTCAGTAGCGGCTCGTAAACTAAAATTAACCCCGGTAACACTTTTGCCTTCATAAAAAGTACTCAGTGACGGATCGGTGACGGCGAGTTGTTCCAATTGCTGCTGCAGGGCCGCATCATTTGGATAGTAATCACTATCATCTTCCCTGAAGCTTTGAATACCGATGCTTCCGCCCAATTGATAGCTGATAGCGCCATCCTGACCATACCAGTTCACCGGCACATTGATCGCCAGGTAATTACGGGGACTGAAGTAACCGCCCTGCCCATAAGTAAAGTTGCTCAAATTTTCACTGAAACCCAAACCATTAAAATTAACGCCGACACTGACTTCATGCAATTTCGACTGGATCAAAGTAGTATAAAAACCTGCGTTAAGCTCAAATTTATTATTTGATGCGATATTTTTCCCTGTCACACTCGCCAGTTTCAATTCACCATAAACCCCAAATGGCTTCTGGTGGTAGTTCGCTGAGAAACCAAAACCATTTTCAGTAACACCACCCCAGGTTGCCCCTGTTGCTTGATCTTTTACGCCTGCATAAGACAATAAAGAGTCTGTGACTGACCGGCGAAACAACCCTGTTTCGATATTAAGAAGGCCAAAAACGGGGGTCCAACTCAATGCACCCACAGCCGTTTCATTGGTAAATCCAAGTGGCGTACTACCTAAGTTAAAAGCCCAACGATTTGATCGATAGCTTAAGCCCAATGCAACCCCACTGTCATCCTGAGCAACGGTTCCCGTTTGAGTCGCAGGTTGATTCACTGCATTGGTGCCAAACTGATTCAATTGAGCTGAATCACTCATTTTCAGGTTACCGGCATCCAATAACACCGGGACAGCCTTAAACTGCAACAAACCATGATAACCAGGACTAAAAGTCATCGACATGGGCAGTTCAAAATCAACCAGTTGATCCAGACCGTTTTCGCCACTGCGATTGCGCAGCGCAAGCCCCACAGCGCCACGAGTGCTATACTTGGATTCAATCGCCTGAATCTCTTTATTAATGATCAGCTCCTGACCACTCATTGGACGTTGCCATTGCGCCGGCGCAAAAGGAGAAACTAAAGGAGCGGCATCAGTCACAGTGACTGGCAGGCTTTGGCTACCAACTTTAATAAAATATCCTGCATCCATACCAACAGGCTCAGATAATGCAATCGGTTTAAATGTGGCTTTATTTACAAAATCGGCACGTAATGGAGCCTGGTTTTTCAAGCTGCTACGAAATGGATTGCTATACTGATAAGTGCTTCCACTACCCGGCTTTTGATAGTCAATCAAGCGTAACGGTAAATCATCACTTAAAGCACTTTCAGATGAGACCGACGGGTTTGCATGTTCCAGCTCCAGAGCCTGTTGAAAATAGGACAAGGCTTCATTATCATTTCCCTGTGCTTTAGCAAGCTGACCACGTAATGTAAATAGCCGTGCATCATCAGGGCTTTGAGCCATTCCAAATGCCAGCATCTCTTCAGCGACATCATACTCCCCTCCTTTGATTGCAACACCCACAGCACCTTGAAGTGCATCCATATTGCCCGTTTCATGGACCAGCACCTGCCGATACAACGAAAGTGCGCGTTTATTTTCATCCGCAGAAGCAAACAGACTTGCCATGGACAAAACAATACGATCATCATCACCGTACTGAAACATAACGGGTGCCAAATAGTCATAGGCAAGCGCGAAATCACCTTGTTCGCGCGCCTCATTTGCACGTTTAATTGAATGACCGATCACTAAATCGGCTAATTGTGCTTGCTGGGACTGACTGAGTTTCTGTGCCAACAGTTTTTTGACAACCAACTCACCTTCTGTGTCTTGCCCGGCATGAAGCAGCACAGAAGCATAGTTAAGCTGTAAATCCAGGTCATCAGGTTTTCCTTTCCGCAACAGCTTCAAAGCCCGATCAGTGTTACCCAGATCAGACCATGCACTGGCTAAAAGCCCGATTAATTCACGTTCGCGCTCAACAACGGGAGTCACTTTATCCAACACTTCGTGAGCCAGCTCTATCTGACCATAACCAGCCAGTATACTTGCCCGCTCTGTTTGAGCTTTAACCCACAAACGGTGTTGTAACTGGCGCATATCTCCACTTCGCTGCCCCACAGAGATTTTTTCAAGCAACACCATACCTTCTATATTTTTACCTTCTTGTTCAAAAAGCAGAGCTCTCGCATATAGAACAGCCGGCATATCCGAATGTGTTACTAACAATCCGTCCAGCAATGAATTTGCCTTTTCCAAAGCTCCTTGAGCACGGTAAGCACGAGCAAGATCTAATCGTACCCATGGATTATCAGGTGCTACAATCAGCTGATCTTCCAGGCCTAAAATTGCATCTTGGAGTTTCCCATCATCATTTGCAGCCAAAGCATCTTTGACTAAAAACTGTGTACGAAGCTGTGCAACTTCAGCAGCCTTTTGTGGCTCTATTGCTTCAATTTCGTCCAACAAGGAAAATGTTGCTCTTCGTTCACCCAGAGCCGCCAGTACATGAGCCAAACCCACTTTTGCATCAAGATTTGATGGATGATTTTTTACAATATCAAAATAAATTTTCCTGGACTGCCTCAGATCACCTTTATCTACCAGTACATCAGCAAGTGCCATACGGCCATAAACATTATTAGGTAACAGTTTGTTAGCACGCTTCAATACTTTTTCAGCCTGATCCAAATCAGATTGATTTCGTAACGTTTCAGATTGCTTCATTAATAGCCAGAAACGAGCTTCTGTGAGTGGTGGTTGCCATTCAGACCGAAACTCAGGCTCTAGTTTAATCGCCCGTTCCAAACCTTGAACTGCTGATTCAAAATCCTCTCTCTTTAAATCCAGAATAGCTCGCCCTGCCAAAGCCTCAGCGTCACTGCGATCCTTATGAACCAGATCATCAAACTGTGCTTCAGCACCATCCAAATCACCTTCTTCCATCATGACGTACGCTTGCTTTAAGCGACTATCACGCTCACTGGGGCCGTGCACCAAACGCTTCAGAGTTTTTTGTTTGTCCTTGATCACTTTGTTGTCAGGAAAACGCTTCAAATAATCAGCAAAATAGCGTTTATCGCCTTTTTTGAATTGCAACCAAACCAAAGCTTGATACCAGTCCTGAGCCGCTCTCTCACTGACTGGGCTCTCTGTCGATGCAAGCTGGCTTAATCGATCAATTGCTTCACGACGTGTTGATTCTTTATAACTTAAATGTCGCGCATAGATATATTGGTACTCAAGCTGCTGGGGGAACGCTCCAGAGAGAGTCTTAAAACCCTTGCCCGCCTCTTCCCAACCATCAGGAAGGCTGGCTACAGTCTGGTAATATTCGACAGCAAGATGCCCTGTCGGCTTAACATTATGGAAAGCCAGATGATACTGCGCAACTGCATCCTTTATTTTTTTCTCTTTAGCAAAAATACGAGCCTGTTTTAAATAACCCGCTTCTGGAGGTCCCATTTTAATTGCACGCTTTAGTTCAGCAATTGATGATTTCTTTGCACCACTTTGCTCCAGTTGTATTAAATAACGCTGCGCTACTTCCGCGTTCCCTGCATAAGCGTTATTAATCCCTAGCCAAAGTATTGCTTCCTGATTTTCAGGCATGGAAAGTAATATTTTACCCCATGCTTCAGTAGCCTTATCATCACGCCCTAATGATTGCCAATATCGTGCCTTATCCTGCACAATATCTCCAAAATCAACATGAGACCCGGCATGACTGGCAACCATGTTAAGTACCAGGCACAATGAAAGTGGAACCCCAATTATTTTATGTGACATTTTCAACCCCATCACAGCATAAAGGCTGTGTTATATCGATCATCTGAAATAAATTGTCGCATCCCTGATTTTCACCTTGGCATAACCATAGGTATTGGTGTCATCCTTCCCGGCTTTAAATTATTTTCGGGTACGATCCCGAGCCTGCTTGTTTAATAAGTAATAAGAGCAAAGCGCTAATGCAAAAGCGCCACAGATCATCAAAGCAAATAACCAATAAGCGTGTTTTGAAAGATACCAGCGTGCATGCATTAACCATGAAATTTCGCCCGAATTGTAATGATCAGCCATTTTAAATGAAGCAATGGAAGGCCCATCAATAATTGCTAAATCTCCCTGCAACAGTGCAATAGCCTTGGGTTCAACAAGTGCATGGGTTAATTGTGCATAGCCTGCCGGTGTTGATGCAGTCAATAGCACAACGCTACGTCCATTTTTTAAAGGTGATTCAAAGCCGGTCAAAACGGCCATTTCCTTCTCTTTTATAGACTTAATAATTCTTTCAGCTGCATCCTGGCTTTGTGAATATGAATCTCTATTCAACCATTCGGAAGAAAAACGCTCCCATCGAGAGGGTTGATGGAGCATTTTCTCTGGCATTACAAAATTCACAGGCATAGAGTCACTCCATCGCTTAATCAATGGCTGGTTGTCAACTCCCCCCAGCACAATAAATTCATAGTTTTTGTAGTCACCCACTTGCGAAGGGCTAATAACAGAAACATGTGAAGCAACTGCGCCTGTAGCACGCCCCATCACCCCTGCCAAAGTCAAAAACAGACTCACTTCAGCCTCTTCAATTCTGGAAGGCATCACAATTGCAGTTCTGGATAAATCGGCATAACGCGAATATGGAAAGCCTGCATTAACAAATTTAGCTAAATCAGGTAATTGTGTGAAATGAGGGAAACTGGAAAAATCCATTGTAGAAGTTCCATCCAATTTCATCCGTGTGCTTTTAATTGCATTTTCATCACATACATGGTCATTTTGCATTCGCTCTTTTTGAGGTTGATCGTATAGAAAAAACTCCAACTCGTTTTGTGAGTAGATTTGATCCAGCGGCATAGAAAAGCTTTGGTGGGCACTCACAAACTCAGAACGCTCACCCGTATCATCTGTTTTAGGAACACCGTGATCATATAAAGAAATATTTTCCAAAAATACATTATTCAATCGTAATGATCCACCCGAGATCAGATATTCATCAACAATTGTATGCTGGAATAACACATTCAGTGGTGTACTTTTGCTTCCCCATTGAAACAGGTCAGGTGGAAGACGAAAGCTAACTTTTTGTTCACGAACATTATGAGAAACCTCTCTTAACTCTTCATCATCAATCAATTCACTCAAATATACGGCACGATGGGTTGGTAACCATGCAGGTGCATCATATGGCTGCCTTTTCTCCGGAATGCTCTGCCCGACTACAGAGACTTTGTTTCCAGCCAGATTACGGCCTTCTGAAACAAGCGCCTGTGCTGCCAGCTTAACCTCGGTGCTATTTTTTCCTTGCACTAACAACAACTTTCCACGAGGGTTTTCCGGGTGTGTAATGAGTTCAATCGTGGGGCCATTAATCTCAGAGCCATTCAACCAACCCGGTAAATTTTGAGGCGTTATGAACACAACTCCATATTTTTCAGGCAAATGATTAAAATAGGCTGGAAATACGGCTCCTCTATAACTTGCCAACCCCCCCATCCATGAGCTGATAATCGCTGAAGCTTCCAGCAATTCATTATCAGGAACTTGCCCAAAAACAAAAGGCAGATTCAATTGATTTTTGTCTTTATCATCAAAAAATGGAAGCGGAAGCTGGTTTAGTTCATCAGGAAGAATCAGGTGCTTTTTTTCTAACGTTAATACACTCTGATTACTAATTACCGCCCATGATGGAGATTCATAAGGATCAAAGCATGCCTCACCTGAGTCATGATCAAGCTCTAGAGATAAAGTATTATGATCACCAATCATCAATGGGTTCAAAGAAATATCCACCGAACCTTGATCTATTTTTTCATTTTCCGGTGTTATTGTTTTAACAACTTCATCATTAACCAATACTTTGAGTAAATTTATATTCTCACGATCAGCAGCAGAGAGTGAATATTTTAGAGAAAGCTCTGCTTTAACAACGACTTCATCAGTACGCAGCGAAAATGGAAAGTTTTGGCGTCCATAAGCCGGTTCGATACGTATATCCTTATCAGCACCTAACTCCTCTAACGAATATGTCGATGTCACATCATAGGAGCCAGCTGTTTGCGCATTAGCTTTTGGCATATAAGCCAAAGTGAATAAAAATATACAAGCAACGGAAAAAATAGCTACCGCTGTCACTGTGGCAGGCTTAATTCCAAGCAGCTGTCTGAATATGACACGAATACCATTAAATAGTGTACGCGGCGACAATAGAAAGAATACTGTTCGAATTGCATGCCTGGAGACCTGGAAGAACTCACGCAATGGATTATCACCTGAACGTTCTGTAACCCAATGATTCCAATTACCTTCACGAGAATAGAGCATTAGCATCAAGACATTCATTTGTGCGCTGCTCATCTCCTGAAACATGAATTGTACGCGGTTATCACCAATACGCATGACCTCAGCAGGTACTGTTACACTCATTTCTGACAACGTATCTTTTAGTATTAAATCTACCCTCTCTCCTCTAGTTAACAAAGATTCATCGGAAATATTAATCGCAGCACCACCCTCTGACAGGTTATGCACTTTACATTGAATTAACTTGTTACCGCTCAACTTAATGGTTGCATCAACATTTGAGGTAAGGCGAACAAAGTTACGTTGCTGTTTCTTTTCTCGTGTTACAGCAATTGCAGCACCCAAGATAATGAGGTTATAGGTAATCCAGCCTAGATTAAGGATCACTGTACCTGTTTCAGAAGTTCCCCACCAAAAAATATTACCAAGCCCTATGAAGAATCCTATACCATTTAAAGTAAATAAAATAATGCAGGGCATGGCCAGCTTATAATCAAAAAACCTGTTTTCCAGCAAACCTCCTTTTGCCGTCACATTAAAACGTCCTGATTTGGGGCTGATCAGCGCCATCAATGTTGGAATAATGACATACCAAGACATACTGGTTTCATAGACTTCTCCCCAAAATGAGTAACGATGGCGCCCTTGAATATGGGAATTCACCACAAGTGAAACTAACAGATAAGGTAACGCATAAACCGCAATAACGATTGCTGAAGCTTGAATAATATGTGCATCAAGAAACATAAAAGCGAGTGGTGCGGTTAAAAAAACGATACGAGGTAAACCGTAAAAAAAGTGCAACATTGCATTGGTATAGCAAAAGCGCTGCTTCCAGCTTAAACCTGCGCCTAGCAAAGGGTTATCTATACGAAATATCTGTGCCATTCCACGAGCCCAGCGAATACGCTGTCCAACATGAGCCGAAAAACTTTCAGTCGCTAAACCTGCAGATTCTTTCATTTCAAGATAAGCTGAGTTATAACCCAGTCGGTGTAATTTGAGTGCAGTATGTGCATCTTCAGTCACTGTCTCGACAGCAACCCCACCCACCTCTTCTAATGGCCCCCGCCGCATTAATGCACTAGAACCACAGAAAAATGCAGCATTCCAAAGATCATTTCCCTTTTGAATCAAGCTATAAAACACTTCACCTTCATTAGGTTTAGAGCGAAATGTATCAAGATTTTTTTCAAAAGGATCTGCTGAATAAAAATGGTGAGGAGTCTGTAAAAAAGCAAGTTTTTCATCTTTTACAAACCAACCCGCTGTTGTTTGCAGAAAAGAACTTGTCGGAATATGATCACAATCAAAAATAGCAACCAATTCACCCGAAGTTTGCTTTAAGGCATGGTTAATATTTCCTGCTTTAGCATGCTTATTATCAGGTCGTGTTATGTAGTGTGCGCCAACTTCTCTAGCAAAATCACAGAACTCATCACGATTACCATCATCCAGGATATGAACTTTCAGTTTATCTCTGGGCCAATTAAGATTCATTGCTGCCACTACAGTGGGCTTTACAACCTTTAATGGCTCATTATATGTCGTTATAAAAACATCAACTGTAGGCCATTGAGATACATCATCAGGCAGGCTGACAGGCTTCCGCGACAAAGGCCATGCGGTTTGGAAGTAACCAAGAATTAAAATAACAAAGGCATAGAGCTCGGCCAAAAGCATACCAACACCTAAAGCAACGTCCAGTGAAAATACTGATTCAAAACCAACACTTTCTGTCAAACGCCAATAGAGATAACGTGAAGAGATGATGATGGCCAGCCATATCATAAAAAGGGTTAAAAACGTCCCTGCCTTGGACCTTAGTAATAGGGCAAGAACAAATACACACGACCCAAAAATAAGCTGCTGCTCAACCGTTAACGGTACAGTAACCGTTATCACCATTAATGCAGCACCCGCAACAATAAAAAGCACACCCAGCAGCCAGTACCAAAGGTTTCGCCATACTTTATAAGGAAGTCTGCGATTTTCATTAGAAACAGAAGCTTTCTGCACATGATTCGCCTGTTTTACTGCCATATCGTTACCATCATTATCAATGAATACCAAGAAATAGAAATCGACATAAAACACCATGCACGCTAATCAAAATCAAGTAGCACAATTACGTTTTCACATTTCGATTTCAGTAATGAAAAGACTCGCTAGAATAGGGGAAAGATAAAGGAACAAATGTGTACAACAATCCATAGAAATATTTTCAGGAAAGCCAAAATGCCCTTAAATTTAAAATAGATAGTGAAAAATGACAGAGAAAGTATGCCGAACGGCACACACTAATTAACATCCGAGTTACTGACATCAAACTACTACTAATATACTAAATCTCTTACCCTCCGTGTCAAAAAAACAACATCCATGGAAGACTCCTGTCAAATAACTCCAATAACCACCAGAAACAAGTTTTACAAAAAAACATTACTCCTGACAAGCTTTGGCCATTGTACCATTTCGATCAAAACAAAGTCTATAATTCTGCCTTGAAAAGTTTAATTCAAAATAGCTTTCAACCTCTCAACCTGACTTTTTGTTTGGCTTCTAACCAAACCCAATATTGCAGACCGATCAACAGCAATAAAAAGCGCACTGTCACCCAAATTTTCAACAATAATTTTCCCATCGGCAAATTCAATAACAGACTGTGCCAACGAACCTAAACCAGATTGCTGACCTAAACGTTTAAAATGCTTTACAGATTTAAACACTAAAGCACCAGAGACACTCTCTCTTAATTGATCCAGGTTATCACTGGCCAAAATAGAGCCATCAACCCCTACAACAACAATTAAATGTATTGAATTTATTTTTCTTAACTCAGACAAGATTGAATCCATTGCCTTTCGATCGTAAACAGGCTCGCTCACTATTTTTTCACTTGGAGCACCATCTTCAGGCTTGAGTTTAGGCTCAACCTTATATTCCGAAATTTTTTCAGGAACAACGTCACTCGAAGCATCAGGCTCAACAGCAGCACTGGAAGCTACTTCTTCCTGGTGATCACTCAACTCAATACTTTGGAGTTCATCGCTCTGAACTGTTTTCTGTTTTTTCTCGTTTTCAACAAGAAGAGTATAAGCATCATGCACCCGACCACTTGACTGCTTTTCAAGATCAGGCGCTGATTCAGTAGCTTCCGAATGCTCTACACCCTCAACCAAAGCTAAAGGAGGTGATGATAAAGATTCTGTTTCAAGTTGCTTTTCTACGCTATCCCTAAGATCAGCGACAGATTTAGGTGAAAGTTCAATACCACTTAACAAAGCAAACTCTTCAAGCAATTTCTGCTGCTTCTTCTTTGCATCACTCTGTGATGAAGAGACCCGCTCTATATTTTCTGTGGAATTACTCTCATTACTCTCATCGATAGGACTGACCGTGGGTAAATCAAACTCAGGATGAGTTCTGTCATCGTATGGTAACGGATCTGACGATGAATCCAAATCACTGATACCAACACTTAAATACCGTTCATCTCCCTGGTTAGGCCTATTTTTTTTACGGCCCAAAAACATTTGTCCAAACCATTGAGGTAAAGAACGCCCTTGCCCTTCACCAGAAACATCAATAATCTCTTTCTTCGACACATTCTGATCCATATAATTTTACCGCCTGCATTCTATGAAAAAATTGCGCTATAAGGTCAACCACTACGGAGGTATAGCAAAATAAACCAAAAGGAGTACAAACACTTAGCACATCGAAACATAAAAAAGTGTAAATGATGCTTTAACAAACAGTAGTTAAAAAATGAAGAATAACAAACAGTCAAGCTGCAAACTGAACTATAATTTAAGCCACTAAAGATCATAGCAACCCGACCAACCTAATCTTCATAGTAGCACTTTTCCATCAAATATGTAAGGCTTAAAGAGTAGTGATATTATTAAGTACAGCTTACCCTGCCAACACAGATACTATTATTTAGGTGCACCAAAACTAATGCCGAAACACTCTGCCGAATTGCATTCAAAAAATACTGCTCTGGCAAAAAAAGTGGAAAACTTTAAACAGTGGATCACTCTTCTATCATGCTGGGGAATCAAGCACGATATGACAGAAACTGTTGAGATACTCAATAAACTGTCAGAAAAATCAAACAGTTTGTTAAAAAATAACAAAACACAATATGTCAAAGGTTTTTTAGATACAGCTTCAGATATCTCAGATGAAATTGAAAAGTATCATATTAAAAAATATCAAAATCAACTCTCCACCTCAGCTCAAACACTTTTCTGTGAAGTGGAAAAAATAATACCCAATAACAAACCATTAAAAGATATCCAAAATACTCTAGAGAAAAAGGAAGAACCCGAAGAGTTACTTCAATCGGTAAGTTTTTACAACAAAGCGATGAATTTAACCAACCAGCTTATAAAAAACAGACAAGCCTCTTTTAAAAAAAACTTAAGCACACACAATGACCAGGCAATACTTCCAAAAATTAAAGATGCACTAAAAAACCCTAAAAGCTACCGTAGTTTTTGTAAACCCGTAAACTTCAATAATATTCAATACTTAATTAATAGCAGGGCACATCAAAACTGCAATAACTTGATGCTAGCAACATTTGGGAAGCAGCAGTTCATCGAAAACTTTTTCACAGAGCTATATGGAAAACCTGTGTATTTGAATAAAGCAGATAATGGACAGGAAGCTGCTATTTTATGGCGTTTAACTCTATCCAAAAATACTATTATTTATATTTTAGGTCTAACTACCGATAAACTTTTAAAGCATTCAGGGAAAAAATGGTTTAAACTACTGGGCAATTTTAATTCCGTGCTAATCTCTCTAGAAAATTTTGAGCAGTTATCAGATCAAAACAGCATCACTTTGATGATTATACTAAGTTTGATTCATCATGATGCAATTCATTTAATCGGATCAACTTCAGATCAGTCAGAAGAATATAGTCATCAACATTTTCTATTTCAGCATATAACGCACACGCACTTCGAGAAAATGGATGATTCCCAAAAAATCTCGAACTGGATTATTCAAAGCATCTTTCCTTATAATGGAACGAAGCAGTATATAAAACCCAAAGGATAGCATTATGTCACCGGATGACACCTTAAAGCTACAAATATATTTCGTTAACCAAAAAAGCATAAAGCAAATGGAGTGTCAAAATGGCAAAAAACTTAAGTGAAGTACTCAATGATTTTTTAAAAATAAACGGTGTCAATGCTGTTGCATTGGTAGGCCGCGATGGCTTTGTTATCGAAAGTGCCGCTTCTGATAATGTTGACATGGAAGCTTTGGGAGCAATGGTTGCAACTGCTATTGGCACATCTGAAAGCCTAGGGGGTGAATTCAACCTGGGTGGAATGACTCAATACCTGGCTGAATTTGACCATGGAAAAGTCATTATTGCTACAATTGGTGAAGATATTCTAGCACTATTTACTGATGCGACAGCTGTTATAGGCGGAGTACGTTACGCTGTCAAAAAAGGTGTTGATGAGCTGTTAAACGCCATGTAAAAACCACCTGAACCCGGATAAAAGTATCCGGGTTTAGATCTTTATTTGTACCAGACAAGTAACGATCACGAAACAACTTCCCCATACTGACTTGCACTGGCTCATCTAACCCTTCTCCTGCAGCTTAAACGATCTTGCTCCTTATTTAACCTTTGGATTTTGCTTCTTCAAGCATCTTATCTATCTGCGTATCTTTTATACGCTTCAAAAGTGCTGGATTCATTCCAACTTTAGCTAATCCTGCCTGGGTACTATTCTCCACAACAAGGCCGTAACTTTCCGCAATCAAAGCAGAAATAGCACCGCTAACCCTCAAAAATGCCCCAAATACCTGAAAGGCTCGATCCTTATCGTATGTTTTAACACAATTAGTCAATACAACCTGCTGAACCCGATTCATCATACCCAGCATATAGAGGTTTTTTACACTCCTCTTCACATGAAGCAACCCTATAAACCACTGATGCTCCCAAAACTCAGACCGCTTTCGGCCATCTGCAATAGCAACAACCCAATCAGCCAAAGTTTTTTCAACCTTAGGTCGTTCACCCTCCTTGAAAACTGCTTTCGTTTCATCCAACGCATAGAGCGTGTCATAAAAAACAGCAACAAGCTCAGGAGCCCATGAAGCAATTGTCTCTGCCTCTTCCTGAAGAATATCCCAATCATCTTCCTGATAATCAATCAGTGATGAAATCGTATCAAAAAGCTCTGCAACCTGACTCATAATGAAACTCTCCTTAATATTAATAATCCATAATTAAAAATCTTATTTTTCTAAAAAACACCAACAAAAAACTCAAATATGAGAGAATATGGACAGCTGTGATTTAGTGTCACAAAATTCACACGGCTCAAAAAGAAAACAAACTTTTATCTTAATCCAGAATCCAATCTTCAATAAAATAGCTGTAAACTCCCAAATCAAATTGCGATGGAAAAATACAAAATCACACAATGCAACATATCAAGCCGCTTTCAATGGGTCTCTGCGCTCATTCTATCAACATCGCTTACTGCGTGCAGCCTTTATGGTAACACGGCAGATGATAAGCAACTATCAACCTGCAAGCATTGGGACTTCATTAAATTTGATCAATATGAAGTTCATAATAATGTATGGGATAAACGAGATATCAAAAACTTTGAGCAATGCATTTATAAAGACACCATATCCAACAAACAAAGCATTGGCTGGCGCTGGGATTGGCCTGCTGCCAAAGGAAATATAAAAGCCTATCCATCCATACTTTATGGACTAAAACCGTGGAATCTTGAATCAACCACTCCTGATTTACCTATAAAACTAGACGATATTGCATTACTCAAAACTGAGTTCCAAATCGATGAAAAGAGCAAGGGTGGTATGAATTTATTAATTGATGCCTGGATTACAGACAATAATAGACCACAACCACATAACAGAATTGCTGAACTTGCGATCCATATTTATCAAAAACAGTGGCAAGGCCAAGCAGGAAAATATATTGAAACTGTTTTGATTGATGGTGTTGTTTATGACTTTTACAAGCATGACAATATGACTGTTCATGGTGACAACCATAGCTGGGACTACCTAGGCTTTGTCCATAAAGGTAAACCAAAATTTTCAGGTAACATCAATATCAAGCATTTTACTGACTATTTAGTAAAAAATGGTCATTTAAACAAAAACTCTTACCTTTCATCTATCGAATTTGGAAATGAAATCACTCACGGACAAGGTGAAACACGTGTTAGCCACTTTCAAGTTGATGTAAAAGCAAAACAATAAGGAACAAATACTTCATCACTTCTACAGCGAACCCTTTATCGAAACTTTAGCCGAGTTCTCTTTCCAGACAGATTCATCTTGCAAACTTTCATTTCGACTGATACTTACGATCAAGTGATAATTATCCATGAACAGGTAGTCAACTCCAGCACCTATAAAATACCCCGTACCCCACGGTTCATTACGCTCCTGACTTCTACTCAAATTAAAACCTGCTGTGGCTGAAAAACTCTGATTAATTGGAAAGCTACTCTCCAGTTTAACCCCAAATGATTTGAAATCCTGAGGTGACCAATACCCGTCTGTTTTATTATCAAAGCGTAACGTTTCAACAAAAGCACCTGACCAGATCCAGGGCCATTCCGGAGAAATACCATACAGTGCCTCAAGAGTGTTTTGGCGCATCGTGTTTGAATCACTACTCTTTTGCAACACACTTCTCGCTAAAAACCGCCAGGGAAGCACAGGCTGCCATTCACCACCAATCACTCCTGTTCGTGCCATGAGCGCCTCACCCACTGCAGAAACACCAACACTACTGGCATACAAAAAATCACGTTGAAATTCACCTTTTACTTTTATACCGCGAGCAATTTCATAAAAGCCCAAGAATCTTATTGCTGTTGTTGAAGCATCATCGGCTGATACTTCGCTCGCCAACTGGTGATATCCCAAACGCCCTTCCAGATAAATATAAGGCGTTGGTCTCCCCCCAAGAAACACCTCAGCTTTACGACCTGTATAGTCATTGGACTCAACTGTCCCACCCTCTTCAAAAACCTGACCACCCCAGTCAAGAGAAGAATCAACAAGCTCTACATAAGGCCAGAAATAAGCACGTCTCTGACTTCTGTAGTCAAGAACTACTCTTGAGCGATTAATATCATTAGAGGATGTTTTTGCACCAAACTCCAAACTTGCCAAATCATAATCACTCGAAAAAACAGGTGATACCCAACAAATCCAACTAAAAACTAAAACAAAAAAAATCCGGGACAACTTGTTCTTCATCTTAAACCTACAACAATAAAAAAAGCCCACACTGTTATTTGGGCAGTGTGGGCTTTTATTCAGCAAAATTAACTAATGCTGATTATGCCACTTTTTTATCATCCAGCAACAATCCATTCATACGACGAACAAATGCAACCGGATCATTAAGCTGACCACCTTCCGTCAACAGGGCCTGATCAAACAGCAACAGACTCCACTCCTTAAAACGCTCTTCGTCATTTTCAGCCTTGATAAACTCAACCAAAGCATGATCCGGATTAATCTCCATAATCGGGGTGACTTTCGGCATGTTATGCCCCGCCTCTTTCATCAGTTTCTGCAAACTCGCCCCCATATCATGCTCTTCAACAACCAGACATGAAGGAGAGTCCGTTAAACGATGACTTACACGAACTTCCTTGACTTGATCACCAATTGCTTTCTGCATTCTTTCAACAAGCGGTTTCAACGCCTCTTCAGCCTCTTTTTGTGCCTCTTTCTCCTCTTTGTCTTCCAGGTCACCCAAATCCAAGGCCCCTTTGGCAATAGACTTCAGTGATTTCCCTTCATACTCGCTGAGATAAGAGATCATCCAGTCATCCACACGCTCATGCATCAACAACACTTCGATCCCTTTTTTACGGAATACTTCCAGATGCGGACTACCAATTGCTGCAGCATAACTCTCGGCCGTAATATAGTAGATATCTTTCTGCCCCTCTTTCATGCGTTCGATATAGGCATCCAAGGAGACATCTTCAGCATCATTATCATTATGTGTAGAAGAAAAACGTAACAACTTGGCAATACGTTCACGGTTGGCAGTATCTTCCACAATCCCTTCTTTCATTACTTTACCAAAAGTTTTCCAGAATTCAGCGTAAGTCTCCTGCTCATTTTTCGCCATTTTTTCCAGTTTACCCAAAATTCGGGAAACCGATGCAGAGCGTAACTTATCAATCTGCTGATTCTTCTGTAATATTTCACGCGAAATATTCAATGGCAGATCATCAGAATCAATCACACCACGCACAAAGCGCAGATAAGTCGGCATCAGCTGATCCGCATCATCCATAATGAATACACGCTTTACATACAGCTTGATTCCGTGAGAGCGCTCTCTTTCATACAGATCAAAAGGAGCACGCTTTGGAATATAGAGCAATGATGTATAAGACTGCGTACCTTCAACACGATTATGGATATAAGTCAGTGGATCTTCAAAATCATGTGCGACATGCTTGTAGAACTCGTTGTAGTCCTCTTCCGTAATCTCCTGTTTGGGACGAACCCACAGGGCAGAGGCACGATTCACCGCTTCATATTCATCTTCTTTGCCCTCTTCTGTCGATTTCATCTCGATGGGCAAATTAATGTGATCTGAATAACGCGTGATAATTGAGCGCAATTGATAGCCATCTAACAGCTCATCTTCACCTTCTTTAAGGTGCAAAACAATTTCAGTCCCGCGAGATGTTTTTTCAACGGTTTCCAGCGAATAGGTGCCTTCCGCTTCAGACTCCCAACGTGCCCCATGCTCGTGGCCCAGACCGGCCTTGCGGGTAGTCAACGTCACTTTATCTGCAACAATAAATGATGAGTAAAAACCGACACCAAACTGACCAATTAATTGAGAGTCTTTCGCCTGATCACCAGTCAATGCCGACATGAACTGCTTGGTGCCCGACTTGGCAATCGTACCGATGTGATCCATCACCTCTTCACGAGTCATACCGATACCATTATCAGTGATCGTAATGGTGCGTTTCTCTTTGTCAAAATCGACTCTGATTCTGAAATCACTATCGCCTTCATACAGCGCATCATCGCTCAGCGCCTCGAAGCGTAGCTTATCGCACGCATCAGAAGCATTGGAAATCAATTCCCGCAAAAAAATCTCTTTATTCGAATAGAGCGAATTGATCATCAGCTTCAATAACTGATTAACCTCGGTTTGAAAACCAAGCGTCTCTTTATGTGATTCAATCGTCATGGCTGGCTGTTTCTCCTCAGTTTTTCCATTTATTAACAAACGATGGCAGAATAGTGGGTTCGACCTGCCGGTTTTTCAAGGTCTACCGATACTGTACCAACACCCTCTTTTATATTGATAAGGTTTTAATAAGGATATGAGTCACTCGACGGTTCAAACAACCCCATTTTCTGACCAAAAACCCGGAACATCGGGCCTCAGAAAAAAGGTCACTGTTTTTCAACAGCCACACTATTTAGCTAATTTTGTACAATCCATTTTCAATTCACTGGACGGTTTTCAAGGAAAAACCCTGGTAGTTGGCGGTGATGGCCGTTTTTATAATCAAGAGGCCACTCAAATTATTTTGAAAATGGCTGCGGCCAATGGCTTCGGGTGTGTTTTAGTCGGTCAAAACGGACTGTTATCCACCCCTGCCGCCTCAGCAGTGATTCGTAAATATAGTGCCTTTGGTGGGATTATTCTCTCTGCCAGCCATAATCCAGCCGGACCTGATGGTGACTTTGGTATCAAATATAATATTGGCAATGGCGGCCCTGCCCCTGAAAAGATTACTGATGCTATTTTTGAGCAGACAAAAAAACTTGATACTTACCTGATTACTGATTCAGATGATGTTGATCTCTCCAAAATTGGTTCCTCGCAGATTGGTAACATGCAAATCGAAGTCATTGACCCCGTTACAGATTATGCACAACTCATGGAGTCACTATTTGATTTTAATGCGATACAAACCTTAATCAAAGGTGGTTTCCGCCTCTCTTTTGATGCGATGCATGCCATTACCGGCCCTTATGCCAAAACGATCATAGAACAGCGCCTCGGTGCACCAGAGGGCAGTGTCTGTAATGCTGAGCCTTTATCTGACTTTGGTGGTGGACATCCTGACCCTAACTTGACCTATGCACATGAATTAGTCGAGACACTCTATGGTGACAATGCTCCTGATTTTGGCGCAGCCTCTGATGGAGATGGTGACCGCAATATGGTTTTGGGTCGTCGATTTTTCATTACGCCCAGTGATAGCCTTGCGATACTCGCCGCCAATGCCACACTTGCCCCAGGTTACAAAGAAGGTCTGGCAGGAATCGCACGATCCATGCCGACCAGTGCAGCGGTTGATCGCGTTGCAGAAAAACTGGGCATTGACTGCTATGAAACGCCGACAGGCTGGAAGTTTTTTGGAAATTTGATGGACGCAGACAAAGTCACCTTATGTGGTGAAGAGAGCTTTGGAACGGGCTCCAGCCATATCAGAGAAAAAGATGGACTATGGGCAGTACTATTCTGGTTAAACATTATTGCCAAACGCCAGCTCTCTGTTGAAGAGATTGCATTGGATCACTGGGCTACCTATGGCAGAAATTTTTATTCACGCCATGATTATGAGGGGGTAGACAGCGTGAGCGCCGCGGCACTCATGGCACATATAAAAAATAACTTTGCATCAATCAAAGGAGAAATCTTCGGCAATTACCAGGTTTCAGATTGTGATGATTTTAGCTATACCGACCCCATTGACCAAAGCATCAGCACAAACCAGGGAATTCGCATTCTATTTAGTGATGGCTCACGTATTGTCTTTCGCTTGTCAGGCACGGGAACGGAAGGTGCTACGATTCGCATTTATCTGGAATCTTACGAAAAAGACCCATCAAAACATACGCTAGATGCCCAAGAGGGATTAGCTGAATTGATTCAGATTGCTAACCAATTGTCTGAAATTGAAAAACGTACAGGGCGCAGTGAACCGACTGTCATCACATAATGGCAGCACAAAAGTCACCACCTGTTTTATGGTGTGATTTTCAGTTCTGGGCGGTGATCATGGCCGCCCTTCTGTTTTTGTTCGGACTATATCTATTATCAGACCCTGCAACAGACTTAACATGGCCCTTCAACTTCCCTAAAGAGTTTTTACTTTTGGTTCTTGTTTATCCGGTGCTGGAAGAGATTGTATTTAGAGGTTTATTGCAAGAACGTTTTCATTGCTGGATCTCGTACCAGATACCTGGCCTGGTCAGTAGCTCTAATCTTGCCACCACTCTTATTTTTACAGCGATGCATTTCATCTATCATCCACCTCTATGGGCTGCCGCAGTATTTATTCCATCTCTCATATTTGGCTATTTCAAAGACAGGTACCAAAGCCTGAAAGCGCCGATAATACTTCATATCTTTTTCAACGCAGGTTATTTTCTAATTTTTTTCAACCCCTGAAGCGATTACAGCAGAGAGTTACTTTCCAGTCGATAACCTTGTGTAAGACAATGATTAAGCCACTCTCTCAGAAACAGATTCACATCACGCTTTTCATTTTGAAAAGGTACTTTAGCTAAAATAAAAGGATAAACAGCAAAAAACTTTGAACCTTGCTGGCAAGCCACTACTTCAGCCAGCCGGGCATCGTGGTAAATACGAATTTTTACAGATGGGTTAACAACAAAAATATCATGGCTTTTCAGGTCATGATTCAGCGTAATGGAGGTTGTAAACCTGCAACGCTCAACAACAGAAACAGTCACCGCGTATGAATCATCGCCCAATAATAAAACCTCATCAGGGAGCTCTGAAATCCCGGGAATGAGCTTTAGCAGTAGTCGATAATTAATCTCATAAACTCTTGCCCAGGAATAAAACCGGCGTACTCGAACCTGGTCATAAAGCCTCATTATGGCTTTTATTCCTGTCTCGATGCGATTGCATCACGAATCTCTTTTTCCATGCGATCAATCAATTGCTCATTGGAAACTTTATGATCCGGTTTTCCGTTGAGGTAGATCAAGTTAGGGGTTCCACCCGTCACAGCAACTTGAACTTCACGCGCCTCACCAGGCCCATTCACCACACAGCCAATCACAGCAACATCCAAAGGCTCAATAATATCTTCCAGACGCTCCTCCAATGCGTTTACAGTGTTAATGACATCAAAATTCTGCCTTGAACAGCTTGGGCAAGCAATTAAATTAACCCCCTTACTACGCAAATGAAGGCTTTTCAAGATATCAAAGCCCACTTTGATCTCCTGCACCGGGTCAGCCGCCAGAGAGACGCGCAACGTATCGCCGATTCCCTCGGCCAATAACATACCCAAACCAATTGCAGATTTGACTGTGCCCGCACGAAAACCACCCGCTTCAGTAATCCCCAAATGCAGTGGCTGCTCAATTTGACTTGCCAGAATTCGATAAGCCGCAACGGTCATAAAAACATCCGAAGCTTTCAGACTGATTTTAAAATCCTGAAAATCATATTTATCAAGCAGATCAACATTTCGCATGGCCGAATCAACCATCGCTTGCGGTGTGGGCTCTTTGTAGCGCTGAAGAAGCTCTTTCTCTAGAGAGCCGGCATTGACTCCAATACGGATCGGAATATTATGCTCACGAGCACAATCAACCACGGCTTTCACACGCTCATCACGCCCGATATTACCGGGATTAATGCGCAAGCAATCCACCCCAAGCTCTGCGACACGAAGTGCAATTTTATAATCAAAATGAATATCTGCGACTAAAGGGACGGCAACTTCTTTACGAATGGCGCCAAAAGCTTCGGCTGCATCCATCGTCGGAACAGAAACGCGCACGATATCAGCGCCAACACTCTCCAGCGCCCTGATTTGTGCCACGGTCGCCTGCACATCACAGGTATCCGTATTGGTCATACTCTGAACCGAAATAGGTGCATCACCACCCACCGCGACAGAGCCGACATTGATTTGCCTGGATACTCGACGTTTGATTGTTGTTCTAAAGCTCATCGGTATCTGCCTTATCCCCTGCTTTTCCCAATGTAAAGCGAGCCATTTTTCCACGAATATAGGGCATTAAATCAAAAGGCTCACCGTTGTATTGAATGGTCACACCAATGGCATAGCCCAACAAAACATCAAAAGGAGCCACGCCTGACAAGTTGAGTTCATCGCCATCTTTGGCTAAATCAAAATATAAACGCTGACCTGTCGCATCAGAAATCTCCACCCAGGAGTCTCGTATAAAGTTCAGTTTCATTGTTGCATGCCCTTTTACAAGCGGCTCTTCATGAGTAACCTCTTTGGCACTCTCTGTATGACTCACAACAGGTGCAGCCTCAATCGTTTCAACGGCTTCTAAAGCCTCTACCTTGACATTACTACCATGATTCACCGTGCTTTCTTTTGATTGCTGTATTTCTGGAGCCTCACTGCTTTGAATAACTTCCTCTAAAAGAGTCGTTTCTTCATCATCAGACAGTGCTATGTCAACACCTTTTTCAAGCACTTCCGTAGTTACAGTCTTTTCTGTCAATTCAGAGCTATTAAAGAAATAAACAGAGAGTAACAATACCAAACCAAGAGCACCCAGAGATAATATTTGCCAACGTGGCAAAACATGCTGCTCTGATACTTTATCTTTAGTTTTACAAACGCTCTTCAAAACAGGCAAAGAGTGCTGACCTTCACTATTTTCGTAAAGTTTAATTAAAGCTTCCGGGTTTAAACCCACCAAACGTGAATAGTTACGAATGTAGCCCTTAACAAAAATAGACTCGGGTAACGCAGCATAATCATCCTTTTCTAATGCGCTCACCGTACTCTCTTCCAGATATAGTTGTTCAGCAACATCCATTTGGCTTAACTGACGTGACTCACGAGCTTTACGCAACTGTGAACCAACTCCAACAACTATAGAAGAGTTCTCTTGCTCATCAGGTTCAATAAATGCCGTCATGATCTATTCGACTCCAGATACCTTCGCATCTCTTGAGAATCAGGAAACTTCTCATTTAAAACTTTGGCGTATTGTGCAACCATTGAGTGATCTCCATTATAACGCTCTATGCGTATACCCAACCACAAAGCTTCAGGAGTCTCTTCTGAAACCCCAAAGAAGCGCTGAAGAAATGCACGTGCTTGTATATAGTTTTTCTGTTCAAATTTAAGCGATGCCAAATGGTAAAGTGATCGTGCCTGAAGCGGGTTTACCTCTAACGCTTTGCGAAAATAGTATTCAGCCCGTTTCATATCAGGCATACGCAAAGCGCATAAAGCTGCATTTTCATACGCCTCTTCAGGTGTGGCATAAAGTGGATTGCGAGCACTGATCAAGAAACGTTTTTCAGCATCCTGATAGCGTCCCAATTCACATAAAAACACACCGTAATTATTTTGCATTGATGAATCTCTTGGCGCGAGCTTTATTGCCTTTAAATAATAGGATTCGGCCAATTCTGTTTGCTTCAACAAACGGTAAGTTTCTGCGATATAGTGATGAGTAGAAGGTAGCGAAGGCTTTAATGCCAATGCCTTGCGCAATTTTTCCACACCTTGCTTCCTGTCACCCTGGCGTATATAAGCATGCGCTAATTGAGCATTCAAATCAGCTGCCGTTTGCTGATTTTCTTTAAGTGATTGCGTTGTTGTAGTAGTACAAGCAGTTAAACTCGTCAAAACTGCCAGGAACAGAATAATTTTATACATTTAAAAATTAACTCGCTATAGTGACTGTGTTACGTTTAGTTCTATCTTTTACTTGTCCGGCTAACTGCCCGCACGCTGCATCAATATCTTCACCTCGTGGTTTACGGGTCATGGTAATAAATCCTGCAGCCATCAAAATTTGTCTAAATTGCTCAATCGCTTCAGGTGTCGAACAAATATAGTCTGTTCCCGGAAAAGGATTGAACGGAATTAAATTAATTTTTGAAGGTATTCCTCTGAGTAATTTAACAAGCTGCCTTGCATGTTCAGGCAGATCATTAACACCATTAATCATGACATACTCAAACGTAATTGATCGCCCAGGTAGTTTAGTAATATAGCGTTTACACGCTGCCATCAATGATTCAAGTGGATATTTTTTATTAATAGGCACTAATGTATCGCGTATTTCATCGGTAGTCGCATGCAAAGAGATCGCCAAGCTTACATCACTCATTTCAGTGAAACGATCCAGCGCAGGCACCACACCCGCTGTACTTAAAGTAATTCGCCGTTTAGATAGACCAAAGCACAAATCATCCATCATTAGATTCATCGCACTGACGACGTTATTCAAATTAAGCAGAGGTTCGCCCATTCCCATCAAAACAACATTAGTAATGGGCCTTATTTTTCCTCGCTCACTATTCAGGTGATGATAAACCCACCAAACCTGACCAATGATCTCGCTGACTGTTAAATTACGATTAAAGCCTTGCTGCGCCGTACAGCAAAAAGAGCAATCCAGCGCACAACCGACTTGAGAGGAGATACACAAAGTTCCCCGCTCTTTTTCAGGAATTAAAACTGTTTCAATACAATTTCCACCATCTAGCTGAAAAAGCCACTTGCAGGTACCATCTTTCGATATTTGCTCTCGCACCATTTCGGGCACTTTTAGCTCGGCACTCTCTTTCAAACGGGTTCGGAGTGCTTTGCTCAGATTGGTCATTTCATCAAAGTTATGGACACCCACCTGGTAGATCCATTTTAATACCTGAGATGTGCGAAAGGCCTTTTCACCCATCTGGGTGAAAAAGGCCTGCATCGCTTGCCGATCCAAATCTAACAAGTTAGTTTTAACCGGGTTTTTATCGACATCAACACTCAAGATAAATTACCGAATGCGAGCACAAACAGAGCTTCCAGAGTTTGCACCGAAAAAATATTCAATCTCTTCTTTAGCAGTTTCAGCAGCATCCGAACCATGCACTGCGTTTTCATCAATCGAATTTGCGAAATCTGCACGAATAGTGCCTTCCGCCGCTTCTGAAGGATTGGTTGCCCCCATCAACTCACGGTTTTTTGCAATTGCATTTTCACCTTCGAGCACTTGCAGCATCACAGGGCCAGAAACCATAAATGAAACCAGATCATTAAAAAACGGACGCTCTTTATGAACCGCATAAAAGCCTTCAGCCTGTTCACGAGTCAATTGTTCCATTCTTGATGCAACAATCTTCAAACCCGCTTTTTCAAAACGGCTATAAATTTCTCCAATCACATTTTTTGCAACAGCATCAGGTTTAATAATAGAAAAGGTACGTTCAATCGCCATAAATAATCTCCAAAACTTTATATATAAAACTACTCAAAATCCAAGGCGGCAGTGTAGCGTTTTATTCATGCTTTAGCCACAGACAGATCAATCATCGTCTTAAATGGATCACCCGCATTTTCTTGCACTAATTTTGGAACCAAATAACCAGGCAGTTTTTTTCTCAAAACCATCATCAAATCAATCGCCTCAGCTTTATCAACTTCAAAATGCGCAGCCCCCTGAACTTTATCCAGCAAGTGCAGATAATAAGGCAAGACATCAATGCTAAACAGTTTTTCACTCAGGTTTTCCAAAGCCTCGACCGAGTCATTCACATTACGTAACAAAACAGTCTGATTAAGTAAGGTAATACCCGTTTTTTTTATCCTGCAAATAGCATCACTGACATCACAATCAATTTCATTGGCATGATTCACATGCAAAACAACAACAGTTTTAATTTTTTTCTGTAACTGATTTAATTTCTCAACAAACTCCTGATCAACTCTGGAAGGCAACGCAACCGGCGTGCGCGTGTGCAAACGCAACCGACGAACATGAGGGATTTTTTCGAGACGCTGCATTAATTTAAAAAGACGCTCATTATTCAATGTCAATGGATCACCGCCACTTAAAATCACTTCACTAATATCGACATCACTTTCCAGATAACTAAAAGCCTGCTGCCATTGCTCTGTTGTTGGTGTAACTTCCTGATAAGGAAAATGGCGACGAAAACAGTATCGACAATGAATCGCACAGGCAGGGCTTGCAATCAGTAACGCTCTGCCGTGATATTTATGCAAAACACCTCTGCTCGGCATTGAAGCTGATTCCGCCAATGGATCATCAGTAAAGCCCGGCACATATCGCAACTCATCAGCATGAGGCAGAATTTGACGTAGCAAAGGATCATTAGAATCACCTTTGTTAATCCGTTCGATCCACGCCAATGGCGCACGCACAGGAAAGCTTTGATGGGCATCATGCATAGCCATCTGCTGTTCGGGTAATAATTGCAACATACTCGCCAGCATATCCGGTGTTTTAACCGACCCAGCTAACTCTTGCTGCCATATTTTTTTCGCCTGACTTGTCATAACGGGCAAAGATACAGGAAAGGTTCTTAAACTGCATAACAGATCACGGTATTTTTTTTCGTAATTAAAGTAACCTTCACAGTGTACGTAAACACTTTATGTAGTCCCACCTAACCTTATAATCTAAGGAGTACCTCTAATGGCATTTACTTCACCCAAACATCTTCTCTATCTTTCTCCACTACTATTAGCGCTCAGTGCTTGCGGCTCTGGCAGTAATAAAAGCCCTGATTCCACTCCAGAAACGAAAGGTGCCATTATCAATGGCGCTGCAATAAAAGGCATCATCAAAAATGGACTGGTTGAAGTCTATGGCGTAAGCCAGGGCCAAATCGCTGATCAGCCTATCATCACAGGTACAACGTCAGCGGCAGGCAACTACTCCATCACTTTGCCTGCAACCTACTCTGGCCCTGTCCAGGTTGTAGTCAAAGGCAAAACTGATGGCACGTCAACAATGACATGTGATGCTCTGGACGGCTGTACAAATGGTGGAGCAAGCTACACTTTTGGCGCTGATATGCCATTGGGTAATATTTCATTGGAAGCGCTACTGCCAAACGCAGAAAAAGGAAAAACAATCACAGGAAGCGTAACGCCACTCACTCACATGGCGGCAGCTTACGCCAAATCACTGGGATTACATGCTCAAGGAATTGGTGCAGCTAACCTGAAAATTGCCAATCAATTTGGACTCAGCAATATCACTGGAACAATTCCGCCCGATATCACCAGCTCAAGTGCTGCAACATCTTCAGGTACAAATGAATTGCAATATGCAGCCATTTCAGCCGCCGTAGCGAGTATTGCGCAAGATGATTTCAATGGAGATTTCAGCGCAGCATTGGCAAATATTTCTCAAGGGTATGCTGATAATCAGGGCCAGTTCATCAATAACGAATCAATGGACAATCCAAACGTAGTCAGTCTGCAAGAGTTGACAGGCACAGCAAGATCAATGATTGATGATCTTGAAGACCGATCTGAGTATGCTGGCATGAATACAGGAGCAAAAACAGCTCTGATGCAACTAGAAACTGATGCAGAAAATGCAACACCTGATGCACTCACGAATACCCAGGTAACCGTCACTGTCAGTGGTGATATGCAAAAAGTCAAAAACTTTGTGCAAGATGTTAGAACATGGGGAAATGTCATTGAAAGTGATGTTCAAAGCAAAGCAGATGCTTTTGATACTCAATTGACAATGGCCAGTGAAGCACTGGATGATTCTGCTGGAAGTCTGATTGAAGTACTTGCAGTTGCGGTAGTCGCCGCCAATAAAGCTTACGAAGATAACTTTTCCAGCAATGCTCTGTCAGCATACAGCAGCGATTTTGAAGGACTCACCATTCACAGTGGAACAATTGCTGAGACCAATGGCACTATTAATGTCACCGGCTCCGTAACACCAGAAGGCGCGACTGAAGCTGTCGCAGTCGATGTTGACGTGACAATACCCGATAAAACTGGCACGATCTTTAATGCAAAAATCACTGCCAATGATATTTCAAACACCTCGTCGACACTCGCAGGGAGTTTTGGTGATATCACCCTGACATTTGCTAATTCAATAAATATAGAGACAGATTTTGAAAATAATGAAACCGCTCCAGAGCCCGATAGCATCAAGATAAAACTTAAAGCAATCTTAGCTCAAAAAGTAACGACCACTATTACTGACCCAGTAACATTCAGTGGTGAGATTGAAGCTAATATCGTAGCAGTGAAAGACCGTACAGATGAAATCATCACATACAACCCCAGCAGCATTGTTTTGCAAGGTAACTTTGCCAATACAACAGGAGATAGTTTTGATGCGATACTCTCAGGTGCTATAAGCAATGCAGATGTATTTGACAACACGGTTTATGATGAAAGTGTAACAAATTTTGCAAAATTTAATCTAACTCTTGGATTTACCGGCCAGCTTGATGGATTACCCGAAGCCTCATACCTTCTCACCGGGAACCGTACTGCCTTCAGAAAAGCAGATGTTTCTTTAGCCATTGCATACGGCACACGACGCATTGATATTTCAGCAGCGGCCATTGGTGAAAACAGAGGAACTGCGGAATTCAAAATTACAAATCAGCAGGGGGTGGAACTGATTGCCTCCAGTGCTCTTTCTGATGAACAGATGAGCGCAGTACTGACTCTCGATGGCATCGTATATGGCACTGTTCGATACGTCCACGATGCACCTGTAATCACATACAGCGATGGGACCTTTGAAACTCTTTAATTTAAACATTCATGTCAATTTTCCAACATGGGCGGCAGCAAGCCGCCCCTCTTTTTTTATCTCTGCTAGCCACCACCTCCGCCTTTTCTGATGACATTGTGCCTTACACAAAATTTAACAGCTTTGCATACAGTGAAGCCGTTTCAATCAGTGATTTTATTGATGACTGGCAAGGTGACTATCAAGATGGAAGCATTGCATTAGTCAACTCTAAACTGGAAGTGGGAATTGAATATTCAGGCCTTCAATTATCATTTTTTAAAAAATATAACTACGAACTGAAATTTTCAAAAGATACCGCTGAATTTTATTATCAAAACCAAAATAAAAAGCCTCTTGATATGGGGCGAACTTACCAATTAAACATTGAGCCATACCAAACCTACAGTAAAGGCACACGACTGGGCTATCAGCACTATTTTCCAGAGCAACGTTTATCGCTTCAATTCGGCATAAGTTATCTACAAGGAAAAAAACTCACTACAGGAAAGCTCTACGGCACAGCGATTGCCAACTCTGATAAAGATTATGATTTTCTATTTAATGTGGACGACTATTTTTACAGTGAAGATCGGCTCTTCGAACGCCCCATAGAGCCCACCGAAGGGCATGGATATAGCTTCGATGCCACACTGAACTGGCGCATCACCCCTAAATTATTCACACAGATCGAATTAACCGATTTAATGGGCCGAATTTATTGGAAGAATGCCCCCTACACCACGGCAGCTGCCACCTCTGATACAAAGCAGTATGACGATGAAGGCTACCTGGCTTATAAACCTGTGCTTTCAGGAGTCGAAAGCAATCGAAATTTCACACAACGGTTGCCCCTGTATACTCATTTACAATTAGGCTACCAACTGCCCTTAATTGATCTCATTGTAAAAACTGACCATACAGCAATCAAAAACTTCACGAGTTTCGGTATTAATCTGCCGACAAGCAAAATCACACAATGGCAGTTTTTTTATAACGTCACAGCAAAAGCCTTATCAATGGGCTATTCATCAAAATATTTTTCAGCCAATTTAATCAGTGACTCGATCAATCCAGATAAAGCACACACTTTGGGGCTATCGTTAGCCCTGACATTGCCACTATAAAATATTGGTAGTGGCTTACAATCCATTCATATCAGTAGTGTAGGTCGGGTTACGCTGCACTAACCCGACCTACACTACTGATTTCAGCTGAAATCAAGTCACCGCGGCAGTTATTATCCCGTTTGTACAGGAGAAAAGCCATGCCCATGCTGGGCACATACAAGCGCGGTCAAGCGGACGTTATATTCCTTGACAAACTTTTAGGTATGACAAACAATCATACTATTGGAGGTGACCTATGAGCAGTAGTAAAATCGCAATTACACTAGAATCTGGCATGTTAGCTGAAGTTGATGCGCTCGTGAAAAAGCATGTTTTTCCTAACCGAAGTCGTGCAATTCAAGAGGCCGTAAAAGAAAAGCTGAGTCGGTTGAACCACAGTCTTCTAGCTCAGGAATGTGCAAAATTGGATCCCGACTATGAAAAGGCTCTAGCAGATGAAGGCTTAACTGAGGATTTGTCTGAATGGCCAGAATATTAAGGGGTGAGGTTCGCTGGGCGGAGCTCAATCCAACTCGAGGGCACGAGCAAGCTGGGCGCAGGCCAGTGCTTATTCTAAGTCATGATATTTTTAACAAACGCTCTGGCACTGTTATCGCCATGGCCTTAACTAGCCAGCCTCAAAAAGCTCATTTTCCCCTCACTTATTTTCTGGAGTCCAAGCAACTAAAGAAACCATCTTGGGTCAAGATCAGCCAAATACGCACCTTATCAGTAGAAAGAATAGGAAAGAAATTAGGAGCGGTTGAGCCTGAGCAATTAGCGGAAATCGTGGATGGTCTGAACCAAATAATAGGAATATAATCGAGATAGGAAGCTACTCAAGTAGCCCCCTCCCACAGCACCGTACATACGGGTCCGTATACGGCACCTGGCCCGCTATTTGCGGAGATGCTTCGTCAGGCAAATCTACCTGTCAACCAGCATCCAAAAGTTTCCACTTTCCAGTCTGATTTAACTTCCCTCAATTGATTTTTTTCTCTGCAAGATGCCCATTCATATCAGTACATTCGACGCCGAAATAACCAGCCTGCCATCGCCAGCGAGACGATACCGATCACTGCCATCGGCCAAAACTGGTGTATAAGCAAACCGTAGCCATCACCTTCCAGCATCACACCGCGCACGACAACAAGAAAATAGCGCAACGGATCAAGGTAAGTGAGCCATTGCACCACTTCCGGCATATTGGCAATGGGCGTGGAAAATCCGGACAGAATCACGGCTGGCACCAGAAATAGAAATGCGCCAAGAATAGCCTGTTGCTGAGTCACCGCGATAGAGGAGATCATTAATCCAACACCAACAGCGGAAAGCAGAAATAGTACAATGCCCAGATAAAGTGCGCCCAGATCACCCCTCAAGGGGATATCAAATAACAACAGCATCAACACCAGAATTATCGTTGCTTCCAGAATACCGATAATAATGCCGGGAATAGCCTTGCCAATGAGAATCTCCATGGGCCTGAGCGGTGTGACTAACAGTTGATCAAAAGTGCCTGCTTCACGTTCGCGAGCCACCGATAATGCCGTCACCAACAGAGCGACCACCAAAATCAACAGTCCCATAATGCCGGGCACAATGAACCAGCGTGATTGCAGGTTTTCGTTAAACCAGGCGCGGGTATGAAGGCTGACCTGGGGGCCGCTTTGGCCTCGGTCTGCCAACCAGGCGTGGTTATAATCCAGTAAAATGGTACGCAAATAGTTCATGGCAACCATCGCGGTATTCGAGTTGCGGCCATCGAGAATCACCTGTAGTGATACACTGTCACCCCGTTGTAAACCGGCGCTAAAGTTTTGACCAATATGCAACACCATTAGTGCATCACGATTATTGATGAGCGCTGCAACCTCAGCGTCATGATCAATATGTGCAATGACCTCAAAAACAGGTGAACCTTCGATGCGTGCCACCAGCTCTTGTGCTGCACCGCCACGATCCTCGTTATAGAGGGCGATTGGCACATAATTAAGGTCATAGGTCGCGGCAAAGCTAAAAACCAATAACTGTACTACTGGTGGAGCAATGAGTACAAAGCGGCTGCGTTTATCCCGTAACACGGCGAGAAACTCTTTTATAACCAGAGCAATAATATGATCCAGATTCATCCCTCCAGCTCCTTGCCCGTCTTTTTCCATACCAGCACCGTGAAAAAAACCAGCATGATCAGCAGTGCCCCCATATTGGCCAAGAGCACCGGCCAGATATCCCCAGCCAGAAATAGCGTCTGCAAAATAGCGACGAAGTAGCGCGCCGGAATCAAGTGTGTCAGCCACTGAATGGCCTCCGGCATGGAGTTAATATCGAATAAAAACCCAGACAGGATAAAAGCGGGCAAAAAAGTTGCGATGATAGCCACTTGTCCCGCCACAAACTGATTTTTTGAAACCACTGAAATCAGTAAGCCGATAGCCAGTGCCACCAACATAAACAGTGCTGAACTGAGCATCAACAACCAAAAAGAGCCTCGTAGCGGCACATCAAACTGCCACACTGCCAAAGCAACGCTGAAGAGCATCCCTCCCATACCCAACACAAAATAGGGAATTAATTTTCCTGCCAGCATCTCACCGGTGCGCAAGGGGGTCGCCATCAGTGCCTCCATGGTGCCGCGCTCCCACTCTCGCGCCACGACCATGGCGGTCAGCAGGGAACCGATCAAGGTCATAATAATAGCGATCAAACCTGGCACCAGAAACATTCGACTGGAGAGTGCCGCGTTGAACCAGACTCGCTGCTCCAACACCACCGGCATGAGCAGATCACGCCCCTGCGCCTCGGCATAATGGCTTAGCCAGAAAAGCCAGGCACCTTCGATATAACCTTTGGTAATGTTAGCCTGATTCGAATCAACCCCGTTGACGATCACCCCGATAGGCGCTTCATGGCCTGAAAACAGTCGAGAAGAAAAATCACTGCGTAACCAGATGATACCGTCTATGCGACGCTCATCCAGAGCTTGCTGAGCCATCTGGATCGATTCAAATCGCTGTGGATGAAAAAACTCCGAGTGCTCAAAAGTCCCCGCCAGAGCATCACTGGCAGTATCAGGCTGTTCGATAACGATGCCCACAGGAATATTTTTAGCATCCAGTGATACCCCGTAGCCAAACAGGAACAGCAAGAGGATTGGCATGATGAAGGCAATAGAGATACTGGATGGGTCGCGCAAAATCTGCAAACTCTCCTTGCGAATCATCCCCCGTAAACGCATGCGGCCAGCAGTGTTCATGTCACTGACTCTTCATGGTGACGCTGTTCGATCAGATGAATAAAAGCATCTTCCATTGATGGATCGGATTGAAGCCCGGTACGAGCCATTGCTTTTATTTCGTGGGGTGTGCCCTCAGCGAGCACCTCTCCATCAGCCATAATAACCAGCCGATCACAGTAATTGGCCTCCTCCATAAAATGAGTCGTCACCAATATTGTCACCCCAGCCGAAGCCAAAGCGTTGGTGCGTGCCCAGAATTCACGTCGTGCCAGTGGATCAACCCCTGAAGTGGGCTCATCAAGAAAGAGAATTTCGGGCTCGTGCATCAATGCTGCGGCAAAAGCGATTCGCTGTTTGTAGCCCAGAGGTAACTGGCTGGCATTGGTATCACTGTAGGGTGTGAGCTCGAAAGTTTCCATAGCCCATGCGATTCGCTGTTTCTGTTGCACGCCTTTCAGGCCATAGGCGCTGGAGAAAAAGCGCAGATTCTGTGCGACTGACAGATCATCGTAGAGGGAAAATTTTTGTGCCATGTAACCAATATGGCGACGTGCATCGGAGCCAGACTTGCTTAGATCTTGACCCGCAACGGCCACTTCACCGCTCGAGACCGGCAATAAACCGCAGAGCATACGGAAGGTGGTGGATTTACCTGCGCCATTGGCTCCTAACAGACCAAATATTTCTCCCCGTCGAACAGTGAAGCTGACTCGGTTAACGGCAGTAAAATCACCAAAAAGACGAATCAGATCAT